>DATBYL010000350.1:0-2255 GCA_036513735.1 Candidatus Acidiferrales bacterium | reverse complement strand
CGCAGATCGTCGGTGTCGTCCGGCCAGCCCAGCGTGGAAAATGGCCACAGGCCGGAGCTGAACCACGTGTCGAGCACGTCGTGATCTTGATCGAGTTCAGTGTCGCCACATTTTTCGCACTTTGTTGGAGGACTGGCGGCGCGCGCGTGGCCATCCACCATTTCGACATTGGAATTCAGCGCGGGCATCATCGTGGAACAGCCTTTGCAATGCCAGATGGGAATTCTGTGTCCCCACCAAAGCTGGCGCGAGATGCACCAATCGCGAATGTTGGCCATCCAGTCCAAGAAAATCTTGCGCTGATTTTCCGGCGCAATGGAAATTTTGCCGCTCTCCACAGCTTCCATCGCTTTTGCGGCCATGGAATTCATTTTGCAAAACCACTGCGTGGAAATGCGCGGCTCGATTACGGTTTTGCAGCGATCGCAAATACTTACGGCGTGCGAATGATTTTCGATGCGCTCCAGAAATCCTTGCGCCTTCAAATCTTCCACGATTCGTTTGCGCGCGTCGAAGCGATCCATTCCGGCGTATGCGCCGGCGTTGGCGTTCATGTGCGCGTCTTCCGTCATCACGTCAATTTCAGGAAGTTTGTGGCGGCGGCCGAGCTCAAAGTCATTCGGATCGTGCGCCGGAGTAATTTTCACCGCGCCGGTTCCGAATTCGCGGTCGACGGCTTCGTCGGCGACGATGGGGATTTCGCGATTCATCAGCGGCAACAAGACTTTTTTGCCGATGAGATGTTTGTAGCGCTCGTCTTCGGGATGCACGGCCACGCCGGTATCGCCCAGCATTGTTTCCGGGCGGGTTGTAGCGACGATGATACTTTCCTTGGTGCCGACAACCGGGTAGCGCAAATACCACAAATTTCCCTGACGCTCTTCGTGAACGACTTCCAGATCGCTGAGGGCCGTCATGCAGCGCGGACACCAATTTACGATGTATCGTCCGCGATAAATCAATCCCTCGCGGTACAGCCGCAAAAACGCTTCGAGCACGGCACGATAGAGCGGCGGATCCAGGGTAAATTTTTCGCGAGACCAGTCGACGGAATCGCCAAGCCGGATCATTTGTTTCTTGATGGCGCCGCCGCTTTTCGCTTTCCATTCCCACGCGCGTTTTTCAAATTCCACGCGGCCGATTTGTTGGCGAGTGAGATTTTCTTTGGCGAGTTCGCGCTCGACGACCACCTGCGTGGAGATTCCGGCGTGGTCCATGCCTGGAAGCCACAAAGTACGTTCGCCGCGCATGCGGTGCCAGCGAGTGAGCACGTCAATCTGCGTGTGCTCGAGCATGTGGCCGATGTGAATATATCCGGTGACGTTGGGCGGAGGAATTACGATGCAGAATACCGGCCCGTTCGCGCTCTCTTCGGCGCGGAACAAGCCGGTGTCCACCCAATGCTGCGCCCATCGCTGTTCGATGAGCTGCGGTTCGTAACCTTTTGGAATTTCGCGGGCCATGTTTGCACACAACGGCTAAAAGCGGCCGAAGTAGATTAATCACTATACGGGCGTCGCGCGCGGCGCGTCAAATTTAACGTGTGAATGTTCGACGAAAAGAATGCGCGGAAATTCAGCCGATAACTACTATTGGCCGATTCTGAATTGCGTTCGGCAAGCCGTTGAAACGCAGCTTTGACGAAGCGCAGCTGCTTCCGAATCCGGCAGTCGCCAGTGCTTTCCAGAGATGACGCTCAGCACAAGTTGCATCTCCAGCTTGCCTTCGGCTGGCGGAATGTCTTTATCCAACCACTCCGTTCTCCAGCGAACCAGCCGTTTCCGAAGAATGTCCTGATTTTCAGCCGGACCAAAATCAGACATACCATAGGCTGCAGATTCGGCTTGGCCGGGAGGTCCGCTCGCAAGCCGCTCGCGCAGAAAATCATTTAGGCTGGGCGAGAAATATGCCTTATACAAAGTGAAGGTGATATTCAGATCGAACTTGTCAGCATTCGCGGGCAAGGCTGCTTCTAGAAGAGGCCGCCCGCGCGCACTATCCCAGCGCATAAAATAAGCGAGAAATGCGCCGCGGGTTTGAGCGTTCCAAGTGGCGCTGGAAGTCTCATATAGAGTGTAAAGATCATCGTAAATCGAGTTCGTTGCGAATTTTGCGGCGAGCTGTGCTTTGTTCTGAAGAAGGACTCTTGCCGCTTTCGGATTGGGCGAGGCAGAGTGAATCTGCTCCACGAGACAGGCATCCGTTTCCGGCAACGCGTCAAACGGCGCTTTCTGAAGCGTTTCCGGTTTGATCGA
>DATBYL010000349.1:0-2267 GCA_036513735.1 Candidatus Acidiferrales bacterium | reverse complement strand
TGAGGAGGCCAAAAATCCGCAGCGCGATTTACCCATTGGAATTATCGGGTCGCTGATCGTTTGCACGATTCTTTACGTCGGTGTTTCGATTGTTTTGTTGGGCATGATGAAGTACACGACGTTCGGTTCCGGCGAAGCGGCGGATTCGCCGGTCGCTTATGCGCTAAAACATCTCGGCGCGAATCGCTTTGCAACGTCCACAATTATCATTGGCGCTCTAATGGGAATGATTTCTTCCCTGCTGGTTTTTCAGTACGGACAAGCGCGCATTTGGTATGCAATGTCGCGCGATGGGCTTTTCCCGAAGATATTTTCGCGAGTGCACATTAAATTCAAGACTCCGCACTATTCGACATGGATCGCGGGATTTGCCGTAGGTATTCCATCGGGTCTATTTGCAGTAAGCGACGTTGCGGATCTTTCCAACATTGGTACACTCTTTGCGTTCGTACTGGTTTCGCTGGGCGTAATTTTGCTGCGCCGCAATCAGCCGGATCGGAAGCGCGGATTCCGCGTTCCATTTGTGCCGTGGTTCCCGCTGATTTCGATTATTCTGTGTGGCGGATTAATGACCGGACTTACGGTGATCACCTGGATTCGATTCATCGTGTGGCTCGGGCTGGGGCTGATCGTTTATTTCGTGTACAGCCGAAGACACAGCGAATTCGCGCCGGGAAATGAGGGCGCAGCTCAATGATGCGACGTCGAACAAAATTTGTCATGGCTCTCGCATTCGTAATGATTTCAGCGCTGATGCTGCCGCCGCTCGCGGGCGCGTGGGGCGCGAACGCGCATCGACTGATCACAAATAAGGCGATCGATACGCTGCCCGCGGAAATGCGCGGATTCTTTGAAAACAATCGCGTACGAATTTTGGCGATGGTTACTGATCCGTTGGAATCGCTCGCGAAAAATCCCGCGGAAAAGAAGTTTCACGTTCTCTATTTGAATCGATACTCGCCCTTCCCTTTCGATTCCCTTCCGCGAAATTATAAAAAGGCCGTTGCGAAATTCGGTCTCGCGAAAGTGGAAGCGAATGGCGTGTTGCCGTGGCAAATTGGCGTCTACAATGAAAAGCTAACGGACGCTTTCCGTAAACAGAATTGGGATGATGTGCGCCAATACTCCACGTTGCTCGCACATTACGTTGGCGAAGCGCAGGATCCATTCAACACCGCGGACTTCACCGAAACTCGCGCGGCGCTTGCAGGCGCCGACGAACGCTTCGACACAAATCTTGTGGATCGCTACTCGCTATTTTTTCCGATGCGCCCGAATGACGCGCACTACATTGGCGATCCCACGGACAACGCGTTTGAAGATTGCTTCAGCTCGCATAGCTGGCTGCAAATTATTTTACTAGCGGACCGCCGTTCGCGCGCCGGCCTGCCCGATTTCACCGACGAATATTACGACCGCTTTTACAATCAAGCCGGCGCGGTTGTGATTCGTCAGCTTTCTGACGCAGCCACCGAAGTTGGCTCCTACTGGCTGACCGCGTGGACAAATGCCGGCAAGCCGGCGTTGCCGCAACACTAGACACGCATCGTGGCAATTCCTTCCAGTTCATCTGAGAATTCAATTTCACCTGAGAATTTACGCATCCTCATCGCGGGCATTCCGAAAGCTGAACTGCATCTGCATTTGGAAGGATCTATCGAGCCGCCGACGGCAGTCCGTCTTGCCGCGCGTCATGGAACTATCATTACGGAAGAAGATGTTCGCGAGCGGTACGCACCCGGTGATTTCGCCAAGTTTCTTGAAGCCTTCAAGTGGGTCACATCTTTTCTGCGGACTCCCGCGGACTACGCGCTAATCACCGAGCGGTTGGCGGATCATTTGTTGGCGCAAAATGTTGTGTACGCCGAAGTGACGCTTTCCATCGGCGTGATGCTTCTGCGCAAACAAGATGCGCTGGCGAATTTCACAGCAATTCGCGAAGCTGCAACGCCGTACGAAGCGCGCGGACTGCGAATGCAATGGATTTTTGACGCTGTCCGTCAATTTGGTGTGACTGCCGCGGAAAAAGTTGCGGCGCTGGCGTCGCAATGCGTAAAAGAAAATGTTGTCGCGTTTGGAATTGGCGGTGATGAATTGGCGCTGCCAGCGATAGATTTCGTCGGCGTTTACGAACGCGCGAGTGCGGGTGGTCTTGGAAAATTAATTCACGTGGGCGAAATTGGGAATGCGGCGTCAGTGCGCGAGGCAGTGGAATTGCTTGGCGTTACTCGGATCGGTCACGGAATCGCGGCGATGAATGACGCGAG
>DATBYL010000348.1:0-7601 GCA_036513735.1 Candidatus Acidiferrales bacterium | reverse complement strand
GGAATTTGCTACGTTTTACACGGACATCACCACCGGAAATTTTCAGCTCTACACTTTGCGATGGGTCGGCGCCAATAACGATCCCGATTTCTTCGAGTACGCTTTCGGCTCGCACAAAATTCCGCCCGCCGGAGCAAACCGCGGCCGCTATCGCAATGCGCAATTGGATGCGCTGCTCGATAAGGCGCGCGTCGAACCGGACCGCGATAGGCGCCGCGCGATATACAGTCAAGCGCAACAAATTATCGCCGCCGACCTTCCCTATCTGCCGCTGTGGTTTCAGGACAATATTTCCGTGCATCGCCGCCGCATCGGAAATATTTTATTGGGGCCCGGAGGAGACTACGATTTCTTGGCGGGAGCTACTGCGAAATAAAATCTCATCAATCGAAGTTCACGATTCCAGCGCCGCGCGAATATCTGCCTCACTGATAATTCCTTCGCGGATAATTCGCCAGCCGTCATTCTGGACATCTACAATTGTGGACGCCAGCGTCGCGCCAGTCTCGCCCGAATCCAGAATCAGCGGCAAGCGATCGCCCAATTGTTTCACCAGTTGATCGCAGTGCGAGCACGGCGGAAATCCGGAAATATTCGCGCTCGTTCCCGTCACCGGCCCTTCCAGCATTTCAATCAGCCAGGTAACAATTTTCGCGTTCGGCCAACGCAATGCCACGCGGCCGGTATTCGCCGTCACCTTCAATGGAAGTTGATGCGAAGCGTCCACCAACAAAGTAAGCGCGCCCGGCCAAAATTTTCGCGCCAACTTCGGAAATATTTCCGGCAGATCGCGCGCCAATCCTGTCGCCTGTTCAATTGAATTGACGAGTATCGGCAGCGCGCGATTTTCCGGCCGCCCTTTAATTTGATAAATCTGCTCCACCGCCGCCAAATTAAATGGATCGGCGGCCAGTCCGTAGTAAGTATCCGTGGGAATGCCAACGACCTGCCCGCGCTCGATAAAATCGCAGGCATATCGCAAAGTGGCAATTTCGGGGGCTTCCGCGGAGACCTTCAAAAGCTCAGCGGCCAATGTTTGCGCCTTTCAATTTGAAAAAGCGCCCGGAAAATCACGGGGACGTAACTCCACAACACTCGTCGCAAACTACCACAGCAATCCGGCACGCGCAAGATAACTACTTCGCGCGCATCGTCGGCGCGTAAGCAGAAGTGAACAGCGTCAGAAGCTCCGCACCACATTTCCACGACGCGCGTTTCTGTATCCGTGTAGTACCTGTACCTCTCGCGAACTCGTCTTTACCCACTCCGCCGCGTTTGTTAGGCTGCACTCATGCCACGCGCGCCACGGCCTCCTTTTTCTTCGCCGCGCAACGCAACTCGCACTTCCTCTGCTCGCCAGCCGGAATCTATTTCCGCTCGCGAAAATCATTGGCTCAAACGTTTCCGGCTCGCGCTTGCAGGGCCGCCCGCATCCGGAGAAATTACTCTCGGCATCGAAGGCGCGCGCCTGGTGGAAGAAGCTCTCCGCTCCAACATAAAAGTGGAGGCGGTTCTGGTAAGTGAATCCGGACGCAGGCATCTCGCAAGAATTATTCCGCGCATTGGACGCGAAACGCGTTTGCTCGCAACCAGTGACGCCCTCTTCCAAAATCTCGCTGCTACGGAAACAACTCAAGGCGTTGCCGCAATTGTTCGGCCTCGCCGCGCAGTCCTCGACGATCTCTACGGCGGCGGCGCTTCCGCAAAAGCTCCCGCAAAAGCAAATAACGCTACGCTAATCGTCGTCCTGGTCGGAGTTCAAGACCCCGGAAATGTCGGCACCATTCTGCGAACCGCCGAGGCCATGGGAGCTACAGGCGTGGCCGCATGCCGTTCGACTACAATCGGCACCGCGCATATTTTTTCACCGAAAGTAGTTCGCGCCTCGGCCGGCGCAGCTTTTCGCTTGCCCATCGCCGAAGGTGTTTCCACGCAAATTCTTCAATCGCAAATGCGCGCAGCAGGAATTCGCATGATGGCGGCGACCTCCTCATCCGACGCAGAAGCCGTCACGCCCTGGCAAGCTGACATGTCCGGTCCCATCGCACTTTTTATCGGCAACGAAGGCGCCGGCCTGCCGCCAGAAGTAATTCAGTCCGCCGACTTGCGCGTCCGCATTCCGCTTTCCATCGCAAGCGGAATGGAATCCGAAAACGTGGAATCGCTGAATGCTGGCAGTGCCGCGGCGATACTTCTGTACGAAGCTGCCTGCCAGCGCGGCGATTCCACATCAAATAAAAATCAGTGATAATCTGGACATTCGCCAACCGGCGGAATCCGTATGAGCCTCTTCCCCACTCTCGATCCATCTGATGAGCGCAGCGCGGCATCCCGCGCAACTTCGCACGATGAAGTCCCGCAAGGCTCGCGTCCTCTCGCCGACCGCATGCGTCCCCGCACCCTCGACGAATGTGTCGGTCAGGAAGCAATGCTTGGCCCCGGCGGCCCGCTGCGAACCCAAATCGAGCATGACGATATCGGCTCCATGATTTTGTGGGGCCCTCCCGGCTGTGGGAAAACAACCATCGCCAGAATTATCGCGCGCGTCACTCGCTCCGAATTTATTTCCTTCAGCGCAGTCCTCACCGGCATCAAGGAAATTAAAGAAGTGATGGCCGAAGCCGAGCGCGCCAGCCGCACCGGACGCCGCACAATTGTCTTTATCGACGAAGTCCATCGCTTCAATAAATCTCAGCAGGACGCGTTTCTCCCTCACGTCGAAGCCGGCAATATTATTCTGATCGGCGCCACCACGGAAAACCCTTCCTTCGAGGTAATTTCTCCTCTCCTGTCACGCACCCGCGTCTACGTCCTGCAAGCCCTTAGCGACGCGCAAATTCTCACGCTTCTTCAGCGCGCCCTCACCGATACCGAGCGCGGCCTCGGCAACGAAAATATTTCCGCCGATAACGAAGTTCTGCAACGCATCGCCACCATGGCCAATGGTGATGCCCGCGCCGCCTACAACACTCTCGAAGCCGTTGTCCGAAGCGCAACGCCAAATGCCGAAGGCCGGCGCACTCTCACCGTCGAACTGCTCCAACAAACTCTCCAGCGCAAATTTCTCACCTACGACAAATCCGGCGAGGAACATTACAATTTAATTTCTGCTCTTCACAAATCCATTCGCAATTCCGACGCCGACGCAACTCTCTACTGGCTCGTCCGCATGCTCGAATCCGGTGAAGATCCGCTCTATATCGCGCGCCGATTGGTCCGCATGGCCAGCGAAGATATCGGCCTTGCCGAACCGAACGCGCTTGCCGTCACCGTCGCAGCCATGCAAGCGGCCGATTTCGTCGGCCCACCCGAAGGAAATCTCGCGCTCGCGCAAGCCGCCGTTTATTTGGCGCTCGCGCCGAAATCAAATGCGCTTTATGTCGGCTACGGTCAAGCGTCCAAAGATTTGCAGGAAACTCGCGCCGAGCCAGTTCCGCTCCAGTTGCGAAACGCAGTCACCGGCCTGATGAAAAATGTCGGCTACGGACGCGGCTACCAATACGCGCACGACTACGACGCAAAAGTTACGGACATGTCCTGTCTGCCCGATTCACTCGCTGGCAAAAATTATTACGCGCCCACCGATCAAGGATTTGAAAAACGGCTGCGCCAGCGTTTGGAAGAAATTCGCAATCTAAAAGTGACGAGCGCCAAAGCTAGCGCATCTCACAAAACAGCAAAACCATGACCCTGGGCCTTCGCGCAAAATTAATCCATCGTTGTCTATTTTTAAAAACCCTCATCGCCGCGTTCATCATCGCGATCACGATAATCGCTGCTCCGGTCCGCGCGCAGCAACCCCCAACCCCGCGCATCACAGTTGACGACGACTGCACCGCGCTCGCGTACGCTCCCGACGGCCGACTGGCCTACGCCACACGCCACGTTTTCAATCTTCAGAAATTTCAGGTCCAACGCGACGACATTTGGATTCTCGAAAAGGATGGCCGACGCCGCAAAATCCTGAACGGCGAAAAAATGGTGCGTGGCGCAGAAGCCTTTAGCTACACAATTACGCGCCTGCGCTGGTCTCCCGATGCCACCCGCGTCGCCGCGGAACTCGTCACCACTCAGGTCAATGCGAAGGGTGAAGAAGTCACGGGTAATTTGCTACTCTTCGTAAATCAAGAAGGCAAGGACGTGAAAATTGCCGACGGAGACAATGCCGTTCCCGGCGCAATCGACGGCACCTGGCTTGCCGGAAATGGAAAACTCGCCTACCTAACCGAAACCGTGAAGCCAAATTTAATGTTCTCCATCACCACCATCGAATCTCCCGGCGGCCGTGTCTTTCCATTATTCGATCGCCACTCGTTCGCAGCTCTCTCATGGAATGCGAAACTCGGCACCGCCGTGGCCATCGAAAAAAATCTTTCGGACGCCAGCGTCACTCGCCTGGTGGAGTTAAATTTATTGTCCGAGGATTATCGCCGCCTCGCAGCTCTAGAAAGTTACATTGGCGGTCTAAGTTTTTCTCCGTCTGGAAGTAAAGTGGCGCTTTTCCGGGACATCAACACTCTGGAAATCCGTGACATGGCAGACCCCACATTGGTTGCGCGCGTTCACGTCGAATACGGCGCGATCAATTGGGCGCCCGACGAAAAAAGCGTTCTCGTGAAGCGCGGACTCGAACGCCAGGAAGGCGATCTCGTGTGGGTTCAATTGCCGTCGCTCGTAGCCGATCCCGAAAGTGGCCCGGCCGCGTCCGCAATTCCGCCCGCGCCGACTCCGATTCTAAATGGACAAAAGTTTCGGGATTTTGCTCTAGCTCCGGATGGACATTCTGTTGCGGTGATCCTGCTCGGCAAACACAATCTGCAAATTTTCGATCTTCCGTGATTTTCTACGGCATCAATCGCCGGTGATCCTTCAACAGGCACCGATCCGTCACCACAAATATTCCCGCCGCACGCGCTTTCGCGGCAGCGTCATCGTTGATCACGCCCTCTTGCATCCAAATTGCCGGCGCGCCCAGCCGAATAGCAGCATCCACAACTTCCGGAACTTCTTCCGAGCGCCGAAAAATATCTACGATATCAATCTTCACGTCCTTCGGAATCGCATCCAAATCCGGATACGCTTTCTCGCCCAGCACTTCGGTCTCATTCGGATTCACGGGAATAATTCGGTATCCAACGGATTGCAAATAGCGGCTCACGCCAAAACTAGCGCGCGCCCTCTTTGATGAAAGCCCCACAACCGCAATTATTTTTGCTTTGGAAAGTAAATCTCGAATCGCATCGTCGTTGCGGGATGGCATTGCCGTGGAATTGTCAGGAAAATTTGTGCGCCTTCACAACTTTCTCGTAAGCAGCCAAAAACTTTTCATTCTCATCCGCCGTTCCAACCGTCACTCGTAAACCATCCGGCATTCCCATCCAATCCAACGGACGCACAATCACTCCCAGCTTTTCCAACTCCCTGCCAACTTCCGAAGCGCGTATTCCCGCCTCGATATAAATAAAATTCCCGAACGACGGCACAAATTTCGCGTCAATTTTGTCCAGCCCCGCCGTAAGCTGCAACATTCCCGCGCGATTCGATTCCACCGACCGCCGCGTGTGCTCCACATCTCCCATCGCCGCAAGCGCAGCCGCCTGCGCAATCGACGTCGTATTGAATGGCGTGCGCACCTTGTCCATTTCCTTCAACAGCGCCGCCGGCCCAATACCGTAACCAATTCTCATTCCCGCCAATCCATGCACTTTTGAAAATGTTCGCAACACCAGCACATTCGCGCCGTCGCGCACTCTCGCAATCGAACGCGTATATCCCGGATGCTGCACGTAATCGCAATACGCTTCGTCCAGAACCACCAAAACATCTTCGGGAACTCGTGCGAGGAAGGAATCAAATTCGTCGGCCGTGAACATCGTGCCGGTCGGGTTATTCGGGTTCGCCAAAATAACAAAACTCGTTCGCGGAGTAATTGCGCGCGCGATCGCGTCCAAATCAAACGCGTGATCTTTCAGCGGCACCGTCACCAATTGCCCGCCGGTCGCCTGAATCGCAATATAGAAAAGTGGGAACGATCCGAGCGATGTTAGCCCCTCATCTCCGGGACGCACCATCATCCGCGCAGAAAGATCAATCAGTTCGCTCGAACCCAATCCCAAAATTACATTTTCGAGTCGCACGCCGTGCAGACCAGCCAGCGCCTCGCGTAAATAATGTCCGCCGCCATCCGGGTACCGATTCACCCCGCCCAAGGCTTCTCGCGCTGCTTCTATCGCTCGCGGCGAAGGCCCCAACGGATTTTCATTCGACGCCAATTTCACCGCGCGAATTTTCAACTCGCGCTCGACTTCTTCAATCGGTCGTCCGGGAACGTAAGCGTTTATCCGGTGGATGTAATCCGGCACTCGTTCTTCAAACAATTTCTCCAGCTGAATTGGATTCACCGGCGAAATGGCCTCGCTTGCCCTGGGGAGTCGTGGTCTCTACGATTCACGCTAGTATCTTGACGCTTGGCCCCCGCAAACGGTTTCTTCCCGCGCTCCGGATGTGTCTGAAATGCATACTTCTTATTCGCAGTTCTTGGACGCAATGGCTTCCGCACGCCCGCATTCGCCACCGGTTCTGCAGGCGTTTCTTCCAGCCTCTTTAAATTCAATTCCAATTTGCGCAACTCCACCGGCTGCAACGCGCGATACGCGCCTTCCGGCAAATCTTCCAACTCAAGCGTGGCCAATCCCACGCGCCGCAATTTTTCCACTGGATGTCCAGTCTCAAATAACATCCGGCGCATCATATCTCCGCGCACGCTTGAGAATTTCACTTCGTACCACGGATTCGGCCCCGTCTTTCCGCCCTTCGCCGCCGAAACCGGATGAACTTTTCCGTGGAGTCCGCCAGCAAGACGCGCCTGCTCGTCGTCGCCCAATCGCCCCTTCACTTTTATCCAAAATGTCTGCGGCAATCGCGGCGCCAATTTCAAAATCCGATTCGTCAATTCCCCGTCGTCCGTTAGCAACAGCAACCCGCCCGCCGCATATTCCAATCGCCCCACAGGAAAAACACGCGTCGGCAATCCGCGCAGCAGTTCTTGTAAAGATGGGCGTCCTTCGGGATCAGCCATCGTCGAAACATATTTCGGCGGCTTGTTCATCAAAAAATAATGGCGCTGCGCCTGAATTTCTACGACGCGCCCTGCCGCCACAATCCGATCCTTCGCCGGATCAGCCTTGCTGCCCAACTCTTTCACCACCTGCCCGTTCACGCGCACCTGTCCGCTGGAAATTAAAAGCTCGGCGTGTCGACGTGACGTAATCCCTGCACGCGAAATTATTTTCTGCAATCGTTCAAGTGGCAAGAATTTTCACCTTGGACTTACTGAACTCATTTAGCGACAAAATGTGGTCTTGATGTAGGGGCGCTGCTTGCTGCGCCCTCGTCCGAAACACACTCAATCTACGTCCCGTTCTCTGGCGATTGCGTTTCGGAATCCACGTCGGCTTCGGCTTCCGTTTCCGCTTCAGTTTCCATCACATCCGAAATTTCCGCTCGGCTATCGTCCGCACCCGCCGCGGCCGCGCTCGCTAGCGCCGGTTCCGTCTCCGAACTTCCAGTGGCGTCCGTCACCGCCGGAGCGCCGTCCAACG
>DATBYL010000347.1:0-5046 GCA_036513735.1 Candidatus Acidiferrales bacterium | reverse complement strand
ACGCCATAAAAATAGATTTCTCCGACGGACATGGTTCCGGAATTTACGCCTTCGACTATCTCCGCACGATGTGTCCTTGCGCCGAATGCGCGCGCGAATTTCGTAGCGCGTAATTTCTCGGCCAATATATAATCCGCCTTTCTTAGTACGAATTTCCCAAGCGCTGTTTAGAAACTGAAGAAGGTTGAGCCTATGAAGTCGTCCATACGCGCCAAAATTCTTCTCGCCATGCTAATTCTCGCTGCCAGCGCGCACGCCCAACTAAAACCCGGCCAACAGATCCCCAAGGATAATGACAACGATTACGTTCGGCCCCCCGTAAGCAAAATGGATATCGAAATCGTGAAGCGCGCGCAGGAAATACTGAATTCGCCGGCAGTTTGGAATCGCAACGACAATCGCGTCTGCCCAAAAAGCGCGAAAACGTTCAGTCTCTATTGCGCCCTGAAGAAAGCAACGGACGAAGTGACCGGAAACTTTGAGCATCGCGGCGCTGCAATGCAGGAAGCGCGTTTTGTGATTGAAGATGTTGCGCCACGCCGGAAGTACGAACACCGTCTGATGGGTTACAACAACGATAAGCGCACAACTTTCGCTGACATCCAAAGAGTGTTCCAGCTTTTGAATGAGGACATCGTGAAGCGTCTTGCGGCGCAGAATTCTGACAGTAAGTGACGTGCGATTTTCCCCGCCAATGAAACTCGTCACCTGGAATTGCGCGATGGCGCTCCACAAGAAGCACGAGAAGCTTCTGCAATTCGGCGCGGACATCATGGTAATTCAGGAATGCTCGCGAAAATTTATCAAACAAATTGATCGCACCGAGGGATGGTCTTCCGCGTGGTTCGGAAAAAATCCAAATAAAGGACTCGGGGTAATCGTAAAAGCGCCGTGGATCATTCAAGAAGCGCGTGCACTAAAGCCAAAGTGGATAGCGAAGCTAATTATTGACGGCCCCGTACCACTCGAACTATTTCCCGTCTGGGCGTGCACCAGCAATCGCCGCGCGGAAAGCTACATCGGACAAGTGCATTTGCTGCTCGACATTCTTGAGCGCGCGAATCCTAATCATTCAACAATTATCGCCGGCGATTTCAACAGCAATTCAATTTGGGATGGCGGGCGCAGAATAAATAATCACTCGGCCGCGGTTGGAAGACTTCGCAAGCTGGGAATGGTAAGCGCGTATCACGCGTTCTTCAAGCAAATTCAAGGAGCCGAAAAACATCCAACGTTTTGGTTCACGAAGAATAAGAAAAAAGTTTATCACCTCGATTACGCATTTCTCAGCGAACGATTATCCGCAAAACTCAAGCGCGTAGAAGTTGGACATCACCGGGATTGGCTTTCCTTCAGCGATCACGCGCCAATCCTCGTCGAGCTCGACATGTAAATGAAAAACGCCGGCCGCGCATTTCACGCAGCCGGCGTTTGACCTTCCGAATGAACTTCAGTTTCTACCGATAGTGACCACCATCTTGATCGCCGTCATGACTGCCGTCGCCGTCGTGGCCGAAGTTAAACAAATCGAACAGGTCGCTAATCGCGGGACTGTTCAACGGCACGTAGGGATTGAACTCGAACGAAATCGGATTCGGAAAATTATCGCGGCTCCGATTCGTCAAAGGCTTCAAATCCCAATTGCGTTCGATGAACTTCAGAATCGAAACGTGGTCCGCATATTGGTGGCTGATGTGGCCGCCTTTCGTAAACGGCGAGACAGCGATCAGCAACGTGCGCGGGCCATCGCCGAAGAAGTCCAGCGGCTGGATGTAGCCGGAGTCGTACAGTCCTCCGCCTTCATCCATGGTGATGAACAATGCAGTTTCGGCAAACAGCGTTGGGTTGGCGGTAAGGTGATCCATGATCTTCCGGAGCATGCCCTCGAGCAAATCAATCTTCGAGGTTGCCGGATGCCCATCAAGCAAGCCATCGGGCTTGACGAAGGAGACTGCCGGCAACGTGCTGTTGTCGACGGCCGCGAAGAAATCAATGGCATCCTTGATATGCGCGGCCCGTTGTGCGGGGACGCCCATGATCGCGTTGGCATAGGATTCGAAGTTGCAAATGTTGCAGTAGGCGACTCCGATCGCATCCAGCGGATTCTTGCTGCCGTTCGCGAGGTTTACGGCCGCGTCGTACGCTCCGCCGTAATACGCCCAGGAAATGCCCTTGTCGTTCAGAGCTTCACCAATGGTGCGGACATTTGTCGGCGGAATTGAGGCGCCGCTGGCGATGCCGTTGGTATCCACGACGCCGTTGGGAAGGAAGCCGGGGTTCAGATTGTTGATCATGTAGTAGTTAAGCGGTTCGCAATTGGGATTGGGGCGGTAGGGAAGCGTCGCGAGATAGTCCCTGACGGCGTCAACGCCGGGAGCGGACGAATTGGAGCACTCGGTGAAATCACCATTGAATCCCTGATCGACGATGTAGTGATCGTCAGTTCCGGGTTGCGGATTGGGATTGGCGATGACTCCGGTCGGCGGAATGGCGCGATTGCCCATGCCGTCGCTCCAGAAAATGGCGTCGCCGGTGCCCATCATCACGTGATTGGCGCCCGTGCCGCCCATAACTGCCTGATGGTAATTGTCGCTCATCGAATACTGATCGGCGAGCGACTTGAGCAGCGGAGCGTCGCCATGCTGAACGTTGTAAAACGACATGGAATTGCTGCCGCCATCGTCGTCGATGGGAGTGGCAGCGGGTGCGGCGGGATCAGGAAAATCTGTGTAGTTGCTCATTACAAATGGGTACAGGTCGCTCAAGCAGCCCGAAGGATTCTCGAACGTGGCATTTCGGATATTGCAATCCGATTGCTGCCACATTTCGTAGAGCCGGTGAGTGGTGTCTCCAGTGTAGGAATCATAGGGAAGCGTGTTGCCTCCGCCGGCAATCGGTCGGCCGGTCAGCGGGAACGGCCCGTTGGGAAGCGTGTTGAAATTAAGAACGCGCGTATCCAGATCGGACAAGGGAAGCGAGAATGTTGTGGTCAGGAAAGTAGTCTGCGTTGCCCCGGTCGCCGGTGGTCCGACCGTGCCGGTTAGCAGAAGCCCAAGATCCGCGGTTTCGAGCGATGGCTCGATGAAGCCGAGGTCAGCCACTGGAACGCCGGCGACCAAGGGTACGAGGGGCGAGTCGTTCAAGGTTGCCCCAATCGGCAAAGTCTTGTAGGGCGTTTTTTGGGAGTCATTCAAGCTGATGAAATATTGCGACTGGAACGGCGGTACTGCCTGGAATTGCTGGGCTTGCTTGAAGTTTGGGCCAGCGCTGCCGTCGGCTTTAATTATGCCTTTGGAGAGCAAGTTCGAGACGTGTTCACCGCTGGGTGAAACGTAGGTTGCGAAGATGTGATCAAATGTGCGGTTTTCGCCGATTAGGACGATGACGTGTTTGATGGGCGTAACGGGAACGGACTCTTGTTTCCCTTTCTCGTCCGCTTGCAGCGGAGCGACCAGGAATCCGCCGATGCCGAATTGGAATACCATGAAGGCCACGAAGGCCATACGCAAATACTGAAACGACTTGGACAATGCGTGTTTGAGCGACATTCACACTCCTTGTGGAAGGATTTGGGCAAGTACTACACCGACTAGTAGGACACTGAACCCGGAAAGTTAAGGAATGATTGTCAGGATGTGAATTACGAATAACAGGGTATGAACATTGCGAGACATCGGATTGGTCGGGCGGCAGGCCGTCAGAACAGCGCATACCAAACAAATAATCCAAGGCCGGCCACAATTACCGACGCAGCCAAGAACGAAATTAGCCGGCGCGGAGCAATCCTTTCAGCCAGCCCGCTTTTTGAAAAAATGATTCCCAGTGCGATAAACAGAATCACGTCCACAAATCCGTGGGTAATCCAATTGTGCCAGGCCACGGAATTCATAAAACTGTTCAGCGGTTTGTAAGCGTCCTTCACGCAGGCCAGCACAGTGCTGAATAGGATCGTGATTGCAGCGGACATCGCGAATCCGGCGCTGCTGCGACCGAGTTTTGCGCTCTCGATGTTCATCGGCCGCTCCCCGCGACGCCGTGTAGCAGCGCAACTTTCACTCCATGATTTATTACCGCGCCCGCGCCCTCGATGGACAGTCCGCTCAGAACGATCAGCATTGTGACGCACAAAACCATTTTTCGCGCGTTTGCGTTTTCATAAAGTTTGTCGGCTGCGCCAATCGGAAGATAGAACGACAGAATCAGAGGAATAAAAAACAGGTGTTCTTTCGTTTCCATGAAAAGTGTATGCGCGAAAGGCCACGGGCCTTTCAGAATCATGGCGCGGTCGGCTGGATAGAAGTGAATGTACCAGTAGCCGCCAAAAATCCATGTGGCGATCATGCACAGCGCGGCGATCCACGCCACCACTCGAATGCGTTTTGCATTTTCCGCGCGGGCGTTTAGCGCTTCAACGAACACCCACACCGCCGCGAGTGTGCCGAGAACTCCAAACGTGGAATGTGCGAGGAGAATAACGTCGCTGCTGGTGATATTCATGACGTCCCACAGAATGTTTTTCTATCCGAAGTGTGATGCCACCGCGAGCGCAACTCTAACACGATATATACTATCGGCGGTCGTAGTTTAGCTACGAGTATCTCGGTCTGTACTACACATGGAGGAAAAGACGACAAGTAGTCCGGTCCGGCGGAACCGACGGTGTCACGCCAGATTGCGCAGGACATATTCCGTTAATTCTCAACCTGAAAGTAACAATCTCTCAGTATGGCTAGTCCGGCAATGGATGCGGCATCTGCGCGTATCGCTGAATCACTCCGTAACATTCGCAGGCGCGGCCTTCGAGCGCAGTGCGATTCAAAATTTTCACCGTGCCGCGGCGATATTGAATGATGTTCATCTTCTGAAGATTTCCTGCGGCCTGCGAAACGCTGGGCCGATCCGTTCCGAGCATCGTCGCAAGAAAATCGTGCGTGATGCGCAACGTTCCGGAATCCACGCGGTCGTGAGCCATCAGCAGCCAACGCGCCAGTCGCCGGTCAATGTCATGCAGACGATTGCACGCCGCTGTTTGCGCCACATGCAGGC
>DATBYL010000346.1:0-3416 GCA_036513735.1 Candidatus Acidiferrales bacterium | reverse complement strand
CGCGAAAACTTTGGAAACGGCGCTACGCGTCGCAGACTTCGTAATCAATAATTTGCCCGACGATGGCATTCCCTGGTACGACTTCGGCGACGAAGGCGTCCATTTCCGCAATCGCGATACTTCCGCTGCGGCAATAATCGCGTGCAGTCTGCTGCGTCTTTCGGAAGTAACACCGGACAAAATTCGCGCGCAAAAATATCGCGAACAGGGCGAACGCGTCACGCAATCCCTAATCGATCATTATTTAACTCCTGTGGGCGCAAATGATTCCACGCCGCCCGGAGTTCTGCGCCACGGTTCCAGCACACGCCCGAATGATGGTGCGCTGATTTACGGACAATATTATTTGTTGGAAGCGTTGCTCTGGCTCGACGCCCACGTCCACGCAAAATGAATTATCGAAAGGTGCAAATGAATCGCACGTACAAAAAGATGTGGTCAGCTTGCGCAGCAGCCACAATATTTCTCGCGACATCACTCGCATTCGCCGCGCCGGCGCGATCGCCGCAAAATCCTCCCGCCGCAAACGCCCAAATTTCCACCGCCGATCTCGATCGCGAAATTCGCGATCTCCTCGCCCGTGACATCACCGCTCACATCGCCGACATTAAATCTCTCGACCCTCCGCAAGAGCGCGTAGTCGGCGCGCTAACCACCGGCGATTTTTCGTGGGGCACATTCATGCGTGCCGTCGCCGCCTATTCTGAACTTTCCGGCGCAAAAACCATTGCCGGCCGTGACGTTCCAACGCTCATTGGGAAAATCGGCCTCATCGAAGCCCGCCAAGGCGGAAAAACTTTCGCGCAACTTTACGCCGCGCTCGCCCTCCGGCATTTCGGCGCCGATCTCTCGAAAAATGCCGTCTGGCAGTCTCTTGCGCCTGACGAACAAAAATCCTGGCGCTCGCTTCTCGATCCTGCGCGCTTTTACAATCGCGAAACGCATCAGGTCATCAACCTTCCGCAAAATTATTTCGGAGTAGCGGCGCGCATTGCAACCATGGATTTTCAGCTCGGCATCATCAGCGACCGCACTTACGTCGATGACATTCTCGATCGCGCCGCGCAACAATTTGTCAGCGGCAGTCTTTACTCCGATGACGCGCTTCCCGCCGGCCGTTACGATCGCTACTCCAACGAGTACGCGCGATACGTTTACGAAGCCGCGGAAAATGTCGGACGCAAAGACATCATGTCCGCGCTTGAGCCAACTCTGAAAACACAAATGCGCCTTTGGTGGGATTTGCTTCAACCCGATGGTTACGGCTACGCCTGGGGCCGCAGCCTCGGCGCCATCAGTTATATGGACACGATGGAAATCGTCGCCTTCGATGCGAAGCATCCGCAATTTCGCCCCGCGCCTCTGCAAGATTTGGCCAGCGCGTATTACAACGCATGGGAGTGGTTGCGGCATGACGTTCAGCCCGATCGCCACTTGCTGAACGTCTTCGGTTTCGGCCGCGGCGATTACAGCTACATTAATCCTCAACGCGAATGGCAGCAGACCACCGCCTTCATGGGAAAAGTTACGGGCGCCGACCTTGCTTTCATGCCCATCATGAAGCAAGAAAATATTTCTACGTTCTCGGCCGAAATAAAATTACCAAACGTGGCGCGCTTTGAATACTTTCGTAAAGGTGAACGTCCCTCCGGCGTATGGCTCGTGCGTCAAGGCGCGTTCCGATTCACTTTGCCCATCGTCACCGGCACGCAACCCGGAATTTCAGATTATTTGCCCGCGCCTTACGGACTCCCCGGCTTCGCCGCTCCCGTCGAGCAATTCGTTCCCGTGATGACGCCTTACATCGAACTCGAAGACGGCCGCGTAATTGTCGCAGGCGACTGCGCTGACGAAATTGTTCCGGCCGACGACGGTCAAAGTCTGCGTGCAGTTTGGAAGCGCTGGGCGCAACTCGGAATGAAGTCAGGTCAAACGGCGGAGCCGGGATTCACTTCAGAAGTGAATTGGAAAATCGAAGGCACAACCATTGTCCGCACAGAAACAATCACAACCGCTTCGCAAATAAAAATCCGCCGCCTGTGGCTCATCATTCCAACATCAGGCGATCACAATTCCACACGCTTTGAAAATAACATACGCACCGATCAATTCGATTCGCCGGAAGGATCGCTGGAAGTTTCCGTGCCCACTACGGATTTCGCGCTCGCTGCATCCATCGTCGCTCCGGGAAATAGCAATCTCGGCAAAGGAAATCGTGGACCAGTTCCGCTCTATCTCGAGCTTGACGCAAAAAATCTCACGCTTCGACCTAACGAACCGATGAAGTGGACTCTCCGCCTAAAAGCATTTCCATCAGCTAAGCCGGAAAGAACAATTCCAAGCATCAAGCCGAATCCCGATGTCCTTCACTGAGGCTTCGCGTCCGAACCACTTCAAATTCACATCATTAATAAGGTTGAATGCAGCGCATTTGCGAATTCTGTTGTACTGGCCTACTCTTTCTCGGATACGCCGGATTTGTCTTCATGCGCGATCATTCTAACCGCGCCCAGACTTTGCCAGAATGCAATCGATTTTGCGAAGCTTGGAGATATTGCCGCCTTTCAAGAAAGTCGCACGGATATCCGTTGGGATTGGATTCACGCTGACTTTATCTTTTGATTGGGACTCAAGTTTCGCGAACGAATCGTCTCGTCCATCACACTTGATGCACTGCCGCCGAATTATTCGCGGCTACTCCCCATAGAAGCTCAGGATCTAATTTTCGACGTAACTTCTCGTATCCGTGAAAGAGTCGAGATTTCGCGGCGGGCGCCGAGATGCCCAGAGTTTTGGCTACGTCCTCGACGCTCCTTCCTTCGGCGGTGTGCAACAAGATTGTTTGCCGGCTCTTCGCACTAAGTTCGTTCACAGCGCCGGCCAGGAGTTCTTCGCGCTCCTTCAGCAAATACGATTCTTCGCAACTGGGTTTCATATCAACGAACACCTCGGTAGCGGGCGGCACATCCTCGTCAGTGCGAGCAGGAAAGATCTCCCGAACTCTTCGCTTTTTGCGCAGCGCCATGAGGGCCTCATTCATAGCGATTCGCGTCAGCCATGTGGAGAACTGCGAATTGCCTTGGAATGCGCCCAAGTGAACAAAAGCTTTGAGAAAACTTTCCTGTACGACATCTTCGGCATCCTCGCGGTTTTTCGTCATCCGTTTCGCGACGGCGAATATTTTCCTCTCGTAGCGTTTAGCCAACTCGCCGAAGGCTTTCGCATCTCCAAACTTTGCAGCAGCCACCAGCCCGAGGTCGGAGTTCTTATCTGAGTCCGTCGCATGAATCGAGGCCATGATTTTGTATCTCCTTGGCGTTGAGTTGCGCCGCATCCGTGGATGAAAAATGCAATCACGATGCCAAAAGCCACTGACGGCACGCATCGCGCGCAAGTGGTTGATAGATTGGGAGTTG
>DATBYL010000345.1:0-7572 GCA_036513735.1 Candidatus Acidiferrales bacterium | reverse complement strand
GTTATGCCGGATGGTTCGACGGTGTATGGAATTATTAATTTGCCGGCGGTGATTATCGTTGTGCTGATTTCCATTTTGTTGATGACGGGCATTCGCGAGTCGGCGGGTGTGAATAATATTATTGTGGTTTTAAAGGTCAGCGTGATTTTGGTGTTCATCGCGATTGGATGGTCTTACATACATCCGGCGAATTTGACTCCGCTGATTCCGCCGAACACCACCGGCAACTTTGGCGATTTCGGCTATAGCGGTTTGCTAGCCGGCGCCGGGGTGATTTTTTTCGCATATATAGGATTCGATGCCGTTTCGACGGCGGCGCAGGAAGCGAAAGTTCCGAAGCGCGATATGCCGATTGGAATTATCGGGTCGCTGCTGGTTTGTACGGTGCTCTTCATTTTGTATACGCATGTTCTTACCGGCATGGTGGACTATCACAAGCTAGATGTTGCTGCGCCTCTTTCGCTGGCGTTGGAACAGATACCGCATCGGTGGCTGACGATTTGCATGAACCTGGCTGTGCTGGCCGGGCTTACATCGGTGATGCTGGTGATGTTGTTGGGGCAATCGCGCGTGCTTTTTTCGATGGCGAACGATCGCTTATTGCCGAAAGCATTTCGCGATGTGCATCCAAAATTTCGCACGCCGTGGAAGTGCAATTTGATGCTGATGATTTTCGTTTCATGTTTTGCGGCGTTCGTGCCGATTAGTGTGGTCGGAAAAATGACGAGCATCGGGACTTTGTTCGCGTTCGTGATTGTGTGCGTCGGGATCATTATCATGAGGAAGACGCATCCGGATACGCCGCGGCCGTTTAGGACTCCGCTGGTGCCACTTTTCCCGATACTTGGGATCGCAGTGAATGTGGCGATGATGTATGGGTTGGGCTGGAGCAATTGGTTGCGGTTGGTGGTTTGGATGGCGATTGGGTTGGTGATTTATTTTGGGTATAGCAGGTCGAGGAGTTTGGTGAACGCGAACAAATAAAACGTGTATTCAACGCAGAGGCGCAGAGAAATCCGCGGGGTTCGGCGCTTACGAGTAGACGGCGATTGTGACGATAATTACGAAAAGGAAAATTACGGCGATGATGGGGATCTTCCAAGCGAGGTCGTTTTTAAATCGAGCGCCACATGCGAGGCACGCGGGTTCGACGCTCGGTGTCACTCGACCGCACTTGGGACAGACGCGGCGGCGCGCGGTGGTGTCACGCTGACACGTGGAGCATACTTGTCCGGGCGCGGGCGCTTTGCAGTAGGGGCAGAGGCGTCCGGGAACATCGGGCAAATTTACGGTCACAATCGCTGGTAACGAAGCCGGTGGCACTCCCGAATTTGTGGCGCTCATTGGATTTTTCTCCTCGGCTGTAGCCGGATAACTAGGCGGCCAACTTCGCTCCGAATGCGTTTCCGATAACAACGGCTTGTTCGCGATTGTTGGCGATTGCCGACCTGTGAAATTTAACTCGGAGCGGGCCGCGTGGGTCTTCCACTTTCAGGACGGCAAAAATCGCTCCCTTGGAAATGTTCGCAGGGGGAAGCGCGCCGGGCCGATATTCGATGATCTCTTTTATTTTGCGGCCGGAAGTGCAGTTGAAGAACAGAATTCTTCGATTGGTTAGCGCCGCCATGTAGTATTTCGTCAGCAGCGCCTGGGTGATAGCGCCTGGGACTATCGCGACAATCATCAGCGGAATAATCAGCCCCCAACTGGGCTGCTGCATTCCGTAAGCGCACGAGATGACCTGCTCGCCCGGTTCGAGATATGGCTGCATTATCTCGACGAGTTTTTCGCTGGTTAGTTTTGCCACAGGGCCTCCGCGCAGAGCGGGGGGAGTATATTTGATGAAGGCGCTCGATGCAATTCGTGGCGGGCTATTTTCCGGCAGGCAGCAGAGATTCGATGTAGCTTACGATTTCGGGGCTGTCCCAGTCTTGTTGGCCGCTGATTTTGCGTTCGATCTTGCCGTCGGCGTCAATGATGTAGGTTTCCGGGTAGAGACTGGTGCCGTAATTTTCGGAGATTTTTTTTGTGGGGTCGCGGAAATTTGGGAATGGAACGTTGTGCTCAGCGAGAAATTTTTCGTAGGCGGAGGAATCTTCGTCGACGCTGATGCCGAGGACGGTGCCGCCGTGAGGCGCGATTTTATTCTGGAGCGCGACGAGCGAACCGATTTCGGCCACGCAGGGCGGACACCACGAAGCCCAGAAATTCAGGACGACAACTTTCCCGCGGAAATCGCTGAGGTGGGCCGGCTGACCATTTAGAGTGAGGGCGAAATCGTCGGCGCGTTTTCCGGCGATGCCGGGTTCGCCTTGCCGGTAGCTGGGAATTGAAAATGCGATGATGACGCTGGCGGCTACGGCGAGCGAGACGCCGGTGAAAATTTTGCCGCCAATCTTGCTGGCCATCAAATCGGATAATTTGCTCATTGGGTGCTGGTGAACGGAACGCACTGCTATAATAACGGTTTCCGCCGTGTGACGCGAACCATGTAGAGTAGTTTCGATTGCGCTGGTCAATGGCGAGAGTTGGACCCCGGCGGCATGGTGCGCCGCCGGATATCCTTCAGGGCGACGAACCTGCCGGTTCGTTTCAGGATGACGTCAAAAGAGGCTTGAGAATCGCGTTTTGGTACGACACTTGCGACACCTCTATTACTCTGAGCGAAGAAATTGCCAGTGACAAAACTAATTGTTTCGGCGATGGTGCCCGCGCGCAATGAGGAGGAGAATATTGCGGCGTCGGTGGAGTCGTTGGCAGCGCAGACTGAGATCGCGGAAATAATCGTGGTGAACGATCAGTCGACGGATCGGACTGGCGCGATATTGGATGAGCTGGCGGGACGGATTCCAAGATTGCATGTGATGGAAACGCGCGAGTTGCCCGAAGGATGGGTGGGCAAGAATTACGCGCTTTCATTGGGCTCGGCGGAAGCGCAGGGTGAGTGGTTCTTATTTACAGATGCGGATACGGTGCATCTGGCGGGGTCGACGGCGGCGGCGTTGGAGATCGCAGAGGAAACCGGCGCGGCGTTGGTTTCATTTTCTCCCGAGCAGCGGATGGAAACCTGGTGGGAGCGGGCGCTGCTGCCATTTATTTTTACGAGGCTGGCGGATAAATATCGCTACGGAAGAATTAATGATCCCGAATCGCCGGCGGCCGCGGCGAACGGGCAATATTTGATGATTCGTCGCGATGCGTATCATTCGATTGGTGGGCACGCGGGAGTTGCCGGCGAGGTTTTGGAGGATGTGGAGATTGCGCGGCGGGTAAAGCGCGCGGGATTTCGGATTTATTTTGGTCCGGGAAATGGAATTGCGCGGACTCGGATGTATCGGACGTTTGGCGCGATGTGGCAGGGATGGTCGAAGAATTTATATCCGCTGATGGCCGGGACATTTGGGAAATACGTGGGAGAAGTGCTGACGGTTTTTCCGTGGATACCGGCGATATTTTTCTTGCTGGCATTTTTGTTGAGGCACACGGCGACGTCGTCATGGAGGATTCCGCCGTTTGCGGGAATGGTTTTATTTGTTGCGGCGATTGGGTTGCTGGCGGCGAGACATGCGGCGTATGCGTCGAAATTGAGAGCGAATCGATTCGCAACGTCGGGCATCTTATACTACATTCCCGCGGTGATTCTTTATTGTGCGGCGTTGACGGTTTCGATGTGGAGATATTCGCGCGGGTCGGTGGTTTGGAAGGGGCGGGAGTATCGGGTAGGAATGGCGGGACGAGGATAGGCATTTATGGTTTCGATCACACGGAAAATTGAATTTTCTGCGTCGCACATTTATCACAATCCGGCGTTTTCGGCGGAGGAGAACCGGCGCGCGTTTGGGAAGTGCAATAATCCGCATGGACACGGGCACAATTACACTTTAGAAGTGACGATTGCCGGCGATCCGGACGCGAAGACGGGAATGGTTTTGGATTTGGTGGAGCTGAAGGAGTTGCTCGAGCGCGAAGTGATGACGCGCATGGATCATCGTTTCTTGAATTACGAGGTGGCGGAATTGAAGGGGATGATTCCGACGTGCGAGAACGTGTCCACGGTGATTTGGAAATTATTAGAGCCGAAAATTCGGATGGGGAAATTACATCGGGTGCGATTGTATGAGGCGCCGGATTTGTTTGCGGATTGTGTTGCGGGTGAACTTCAGGGAGTGGCGCAATGAAAGTGACTTTGACGCGGCGATATTCGTTTTCGGCGTCGCACAGACTGCATAGCGATGCGATGAGCGAAGCGGAGAATCAGACGTTGTACGGCAAATGCAATAATCCGTACGGGCATGGGCATAATTATGTTGTTGAAGTGACGCTGGCCGGCGCGGTGAATCCTGCGACGGGAATGATTGCGAATTTGGGTGAGCTGGATGCGTACGTACAGAAGCATGTGCTGGCCGATTTCGATCACCGGTATATTAATGAAGAGATTGCGGCGTTCAAGACGGTTGTACCCACCACGGAGAATCTGTGCATCGAAATATATAACCGGCTGAAGGGATTTCCGGGCGCGAAGTTGGATCGCGTGCGGATCGAAGAGACTAGCCGGAACAGTTTTGAATATTCGGGCGAATAATTTTAGGCAGCGGAAGGCAGGTCGAGATGGCAGAGTCGACAGAAGAGATTGTGATTCCGGCGGCGCCGGAAAAATTTAAGGATGCGACGATCGCGGATCTGGCGCGCCGGATGATTGAATTGTTGGGCGAAGATCCGAATCGCGAAGGGCTGCGAAGCACGCCGGAGCGATTTGAAAAGGCGATGCGATTTTTGACGAAGGGCTACGAACAGAGCTTGGAAAAAGTGCTGAACGGCGCGATGTTCAGCGTGTGTTATGACGAAATGGTGGTGGTGAAGGACATCGAACTTTACAGTATGTGCGAGCACCACTTGTTGCCGTTCTTCGGAAAGTGTCACGTGGCGTACATTCCAAATAAGCGCGTGGTGGGACTTTCAAAAGTTGCGCGGCTGGTGAATATGTATGCGCGGCGGCTGCAAATTCAGGAGCGGTTGACGAATCAAATTGCGCGCGCGATTGAAGAAGAGCTACAGCCGATTGGCGTCGGAGTGATTGTGGAGGCGCGTCATTTGTGCATGGTGATGCGCGGCGTGGAAAAACAAAATTCTCAGACGGTGACGAGCGCGATGCTTGGCGCGTTCCGGGAGAATATACATACTCGGGATGAATTCCTTTCGCTGGTGAGAGACCGAAATTCGTAAAGTGAATGTGCGTGTCTGAGAATTAAGTAGCGCTGGCATCGCGCGCGTTTCCTGCTATCCTCTCGTTCGGAAGCGTTGGCATTCCAATCCTGCAATTTAAATAAGGAAAAAACGCATGGCTGACGAACTTTCTGAATTGCACGAGAACGCGGAACATGGTTCGGCACACGGACTTGCCGGAGTGACGATTTCGATGGCGGCGTTGGCCGTGCTTGTGGCCGCGATTTCGTTGATGGGCCATCGCATGCACACGGAAGAAATATTGTCCGAGACGCTGGCGACGGATACGTGGGCGCAGTATCAGGCGAAGAGTATTCGCGAGCGAAGCTACGAAGTGTTTCTGGATCAGTTGAGCGTGTTTTCGGTGCAGAGTGCGGCGCAGGCGGCGACGTTGAAAGAGAAATACTCGAAGGAAATTGAAAGATATCACGAAGAGATGAAAGAGCTGACCGAGAAGGCCAAGGATTACGAGGCGGACGTGACAAAGATTCAGAAAAAGGGCGACCGATTTGATTTGTCGGAAGTGTTGATGGAGGCGGCGCTGGTGATTTGTTCGATCACGTTGCTGACGAAGAAGAAAGCGTTTTGGGCGCTGGGAATGGTGCTGGCGGTGGTTGGATTGGTGCTGGCGGGGTCGGGATTTCTGATGCACTAACGGCCTGCGCCAGAAGCCGTGGGGCACGTGAAGAATTGTGAATATTTTTTGCTTACAATGGAAAGCTATGATAGTCTTCGTAGGTCGAAGAGAAGACGAAAAAGAGCTAAAAAATGGGCGTAACGGAGAGAGCGGCTTGAGCGAAGTCAAATCAGGATTGATTGAAAAGTATCGACAGCATACGAAGGACACCGGTTCGCCGGAAGTGCAAATCGCTTTGCTGAGCGAGCGCATCATCTACCTGAATTCGCATCTACAGTCGCATCTGAAGGACCACGCATCGCGGCGCGGGTTGCTAATGATGGTGAACAAGCGCAGGCGTCTGTTGGCGTACCTTAACCGGCACAATCCGGATCGGTACCGCTCCATTGTGGACCGTCTTAGTTTGCGCAAGTAACACCGGCGTTCAGCGGCCAGGGGAGATCAAGGGCCATGCCGGGCAAAACGGAAGCGTCACCTGAACATCGCGCGGCCGAGCGGAAATTCCGCCGGTCGCTTTTTTGTTAGGTGATTTGCGCGGTTCCCAGTAGCACCGTCTTACTCTTCCATTCAAAAGTAATTAAGTAAAAAGCGCGCCAGCTTGGCGTCCGTGTGGACGCACTTGCTGAGAGAGCGCACAAAGGAAGTACATCGCATGGCGCATATAGATGCACCGTATCAAGTAAAGCTGGACGTGGGCGGGAGAACGCTGATTTTGGAGTCAGGACGAATTGCAAAGCAGGCCAATGGCGCCGTGGTGGCGCGTTACGCGGACACAGTGGTTCTGTGCACCGCTTGCATGGAAAACAGGGCGAACCCCAGAGATTTTCTTCCCCTCACGGTGGACTATCGTGAGTACACGTACGCCGCCGGGAAAATTCCGGGCGGTTTTTTCAAGCGCGAAGGGAGACTTTCCGAGCGCGAAACACTTACTTCAAGACTGATTGACCGTCCGATGCGCCCGCTATTTCCTGAAGCGTGGCGGAATGAAACGCAAATTGTTTGCTTCGTGCTTTCGGTGGACGAGAACGATCCGGACGTAATTGCTGTGACGGGAGCGTCGGCAGCTGCCTATTGCTCGGACCTTCCATTTGCCACGCCGATTGCGGCGGTGCGCGTTGGAATGATTGACGGAAATTTCGTGGTGAATCCCGGAGTGATCGAGCAGAAGACCAGCGCATTGAACATTGTGATTGCGGGAAGCAAGGACGCGATCATGATGGTGGAATCGGGCGCGCTGGAAGTTTCTGAAGACAAGATGGCCGAAGCGCTGGAATTTGGCCACGCGCAGGTGAAGCGGATCGTCGCGGCGATTGAAGAATTGCACGCGCAGATTAAGCCGGTGAAAGTTACCGTGGCTCCGCTGCCGTTCGACGAAGAGTTGGCGGCGCAAATCGAAAAAACGCACGGCGCGAAATTGCATGACGCGCTGGACACGAAAAAACATCCGAAGAAAGAAAGTTACGCGCTGGTTGCGGAAGTGAAAAAGGCGATTCTGGAAGAGATTCCGGAAGACGACGCCGACAAGCGCAAACTCGCGGAGCGCGCATTTGAGCGCTTACGCGAGAAAATGTTCCGAGACGATATTTTGAATCACAAACGGCGTCCGGATGGACGCGCGTTTGACGAAATTCGCGCGATCAATTGCGAAGTTGGATTTTTGCCACGAACGCATGGTTCGGCCGTGTTTACACGCGGAGAAACACAGGCGCTGG
>DATBYL010000344.1:0-5006 GCA_036513735.1 Candidatus Acidiferrales bacterium | reverse complement strand
CGACCGGCCTTTCGCGGCGCGGGAGGAACGTCATGCGGATCCGCCACAAATGGAAAATGGAACATCCCCGTGGCGTCATCGTGCAACGCGATGAAGAAGTTTTCGGCCGAAACTACGCTCTTCAACGCGCCATGCATTCTTTGCAATAACTCGTCCAAATTCGAGGTGAGATTCAGCGCCTGAATAATCTCAATCATCACCAATCGTTCAGCTTCCGCCCGATTTCCGCCGGCAGAGGAATTTTTCTCGTCCAACTGTTGCTCGACGTTCCTGTTTCCGCTTCGAGACAACTTCGCTATTCCAATTACTCCGCAGACGTCTCCATTCGCGTCGATCTGCGGTGCTACATAAATTTCGACGGGAGAATTTCCAAGCCGCGCTTCAAAGCATGTGGACTCACCGGCCAGCGCGCGACGATGCGCCACAAGAATCGGATCGTGACCGCTGGTGCCGACCAGGCTCTCCTGAATTGGCGCGCCTATTAAATCGTCAGTCGAAATTCCCAGAGCTTCCAGACCATTACCTTGAACCGAGGTCACGCGCAATTCCGCGTCGGTCGTCCAAAATACCGCTGGCACGGCGAGACCCGGCTTGACGGAGTCAAAGCGAAGTGACGCTGCGCGTTTAGTTTCGTATTCGGTGCGTTCGGGCATAGTCGTAGGACTGTTTGACAGAAGCTTCTGCCCTTCTATTGTGGGCGCTATTTGGCGCGCCTGAACGATATGGAACCAAAATGTTTCTATAACGGTACTGTACTTTTCGTCGTACCATTCAGCACGCTCACAGGCTTTCGGGAGCCCTTCCGTGAATCGCAAGGCCGTGTTAACTTCGCCTCACTCGATCCCGAAGGAGACAAACAATGCACTCTGCAATGTGGGGCAACATGTTTCACCTGGCGTTGCCGGTAATGGAAAAAATTCTGCGGCCGATTCTCGTTTATACTTTCCTTGTGGTCGTTTTGCGTCTCGCGGGCAAACGCGAACTGGCGCAGCTCAATCCGTTTGACCTCGTCGTGCTCCTCACTCTTTCCAATACCGTTCAGAACGCCATCATCGGCGACGATAATTCCGTGACGGGCGGGCTGATCGGCGCAGCTACACTGATCTTCGTGAATTATATTTTCGTGCGCTTTCTGTACAGCCATCCGAAGATTGACGAAGCCGTGGAAGGCGGCAGCGATCTTCTAATTGAACACGGCAAACTGGACAAGACGAAGCTGCGCAAAGATCTGATTACCTTGCCGGAACTTGAAGCTGCGGCGCACCGCCAGGGTTTTGATACGCTCGGCGACGTGGACTGCGCCCGAATTGAGCCCGGCGGCACAATCTCATTCACGGCGAAAAAACCGTCAACGGAAGATACGCGCCACAAGGAATTATTGGAACGTTTTGAAAAACTGAGCCAGGAACTTTCACAGCTTCGATTGAATCAGCAAGGTTCAACTTCGTAGACGAGATTCGCGAAAATATTCATCCGCACGTGAATAGTCTGCGCGCGAATTCACCCGCGCGAACTTAGCCTTTCGCGCGCCAGCGCTTCCAGGAAAGTTTCATCGGACGTAACTCCCGCCACGCGTATCTGCTCGTCCCCGATTCCCAATTGACTTCCGATACGCGAAGCAATCTGCCGCGCCATGCGAAAGCGCACGTCCTCCGCCAGCGAATTCCGCCGCTCCAGAAACGCTTCGATCAACCGCACCTCATCCAGCGAAAGTCGTGATGCGCCCAACACCGGCGCGCCAACCGCGCTCGGCGCTTCGCTGGCCCAGCCAACTGAAATTCTCGTCAGCGGACGTTCATGAATCACCACAGTTCCCGCCACAAAATCGCCTAGCCTGCGATTCTGCTTGCTGATCAGCGCGGAGGTCATTCCGACGGCGTAGCAGAACGGAATCGAATCGATGATGCGCATGAGATTTCGCGCGAATGCCTGCCACACTTGCAATGGCCGACCGGATTCCTGAATCACGCGCAAATGCGCCACACGCTTTCCGGGCGTTTGACCATTCCAAATAGATTCAAAAAGCGCGAAATATCCGTAATACAAAACGAAAATTGAAAAGTAGATGAGCGCCTGCGCCCAGAGTCCGCCGAGACCCAATCCGCCTTCCCCACCCGGCGAAATAAAACGAAAAAGCGCCAGCACGAGAATCAATATCAGGAAGACAATCACCTGAATCAAAGTATCCAGCAACAGCGCCATGCAACGGCTTCCGACGCCCGCCAGTGGAAACTCGAGCGATGTCTGCTCGGGCGTTTCAATGGTAAGCTTGTCGTCCCAAGAAGTTGTTACTGGGTCCGGAGAATCCATTCATGCCCTCCGCACGATGGCTCAGCAAACGCCGCCCCTACTGGGAGCGCCTTACGGAATTGGTCGAGCGTTCCGGCCGTTCCGGGGTTCGCAACTTATCACACAAGGAACTTCAGGAGCTGGGATTATTATACCGTCAGGCGGCCGCCGATCTCGCCGCCGTTCGCGAAGATCCCCTCGAACAGGGACTGGCGCGCTCGCTCAATCAACTTCTCAGCCGCGCTCACAATTTGTTATACGCCGGACGAAAACGTTCCGGCTGGGGAATCATCAAGTTTTATCGCGAAGATTTTCCCCGCACATTTCGCGAAACATTTAATTACACTCTCGCCGCCGCGCTGCTTTTTTTATTCGCGGGAATCGTCAGCGCGCTGCTCACTCTTCATGACGCATCCTTCGAGCGATATTTCCTTGGCCCGGAAATGATGGAGACCATCGAGCACCACAAAATGTGGACCGAATCCGTGCTGACCATCAAGCCTCTCGCCTCCAGCCAGATCATGACCAACAATATTTCCGTTTGTTTCTTCACTTTCGCTTCGGGAATTGCCGCCGGCCTTGGCACCATCTACAGTATGTTGATGAACGGATTCCTGATGGGCGTAATCGGCGTGGCGTGTTTTGAGGCGAATATGTCCACGATGCTGTGGAGTTTTGTGGCGCCGCATGGAGTGTTGGAATTGCCTGCGATATTCATCAGTGGCGGAGCGGGACTATTACTCGCTCGCGGACTTTTATTTCCGGGTCTGCTTCCGCGCCGCGAATCACTTTCGCAAGCCGGCGCAAAAAGTGCGCGATTAATCTTTGGCGTGATTCCTACGTTGATCGTGGCCGGGACGATCGAGGCATTCCTTTCTCCCACTCACTTGCCGCCGCCGCTGAAATATATATTCGCCGCGGCGCTGTTTACGCTCTTCACCGTCTATCTCACAAGATCAGGCCGCAAAATTATTCCAACCGAAGCTATTACAGAACAGGGCCAGCTAGCCGTCGAATTGCATTGAAACCGGCGGTGTCAGGCGCTTGCTGCACTCGGGACAATCGTGCGCGTTTTCCGGCGATTCGCTGAACAGATGGAACTGGCCACTCGAAAGCAATCCGTGAATGCGGTCGAGTGCCTGCTCGCGCGTCGCGGGATTGTTCGGACTATCGCTGGGATTTTCTTCCAATGTCTGCCAGTTCTTCAGCCGGCTCAGGTAGGAACCAACAACAATAATTGGCGTGTCTCCAGCTCGCCGATCGGCTTTCAAGCGACGACAAACTTCATCACTCGAAATATCAGCCAATCCCGAATCCATCAGAACCAGGTCCGGCTGAACATACGGAAAACAATCGAGCGCGGCTTTTCCGTTCGGCGCCGTAAAAACCTTGTATCCGTGAAATTGTAAAAGTGCTTGCCAATCTGCGCGGTCAATTAGATCGGAATCCACCAACAAAATCGTTGCCGCCATCGATGCCTCTCTTTCGCAACCCGTCGTCAATCGCGCGGGCGCCGAGTTTCAAATGCGCAGGCCTGTGCCGAAAAAGCACAGTAGCGCCCCCTGCGGGGTCCGATCAAAACCTTAAGTTTTACTTTAAGAGGCTAACTGATACAGTAAACAGTGTATGTACTTTATCGCACGGATTGAGAGCGATTATGGGGCCATCGTGAGGGCAGACTAACCGCTTTATATTCTGTACCATAGCGGCGCAAGCTCTGCACTCAAATCGGGACATCGTGCAATTATTTCCGTGCGGAAGTAAGGACTACTCGCTCTGAAGTTCAACGGCGATCCATTCTCAGCTTGGTGGGAAACCCTACAGAAGGCCCTACAGCAGGCTTCGCTCTTTGATGTCCAAGTAGCGATTAACCACAGTAGTAGCAAGCGTGCCCGGCGGCAATTCCAGCGCCAGAATTCCCTGCTGGCGCAGCCGGGACAATAATAATTCCCGTCGATGAATCATTTCGATAGCAGCCGCATGCTCATACATTTCCTTCACGTTATCCGGCACCATTCGCCCCAGCGCATTTAATTCCGGCTGACTGATCACTCCGAATAAAACTAAGTGCCGGTGCGAAACTTGCATCGCGCCTTCGATCACTTCAGGAGTTGCAGGAGTTTCCGCGAGGTCCGTCAGCCACACAACCAGGCTGCGGCGTTTTTGCGTCGCCAGCAAAGCATCCGTAGCGCGCAAATGATCCGCCTCGCTCCATTCCGCGTGCACCATCGCTAAACTTTCCACCAGCCTGCGCAAATGCGCCGTACCTTTTCCCGGCGGAACGCGCTGTTGCACTTTGCGCCCGTACGCCAGCATTCCAACGTTATCTCCGGAAAGTAATGCCACGTGCGCCAAACTGAGCGCCGCGCCCACCGCATAATCCAATTTGCTCGGCCCACCGATTCGCGCACGCAACAATCTGCCCGCGTCCAGCACAATCCACACCGTCTGGCTGCGCTCCACTTGATTTACTTTGGTGACCAAATGTCCGCGGCGCGCCGAAGCCGTCCAGCAAATTTCGCGATACTCATCGCCTGCGCGAAATTCCCGCAAACTTTCAAATTCGCGGCCGCGTCCACGCTGACGCCGCAGCCTTCGCTCCATTTGTGTTTGCCGGCTGCGAATTAAATAAAGTGCCGCGCGTTGCGCCTGCTGCAAATTCGGATACACGCGAACTTTTTGCCCGAGCTCCACGATGCTCCAACGCTCCGCAACTT
>DATBYL010000343.1:0-10975 GCA_036513735.1 Candidatus Acidiferrales bacterium | reverse complement strand
CCGGCGGCGCCGAAAAGATGGAACTTCGTTCGACGCTGAAATTTATGCGGTGCCGCTGATGCTGAACGGCGGCATGGTGGGCGCGTTCGGCCTCTACGGCGATGTAACCGAGCGCCGGAGAGCGCAAGAAGCGCTCGAGTTGAGTGAAGCGCGCAGAGTTGCGTTTCAAGACGCCGCATTGGATGGAATCATCGCGCACAACGTCGAGCAGGGAATCACAGAGTTCAACCCCGCGATGGAGGAGATGGTGGGAATACCGAAAGCGGACGCGCTTGGAAAACCGTTCGAGCAGGTGATCGCGCCGAGGCGCTTGCGCGCTGCGTATCGTAACGATATGTACAATTATCTCGATACTGGAAAATCAGATTTTGTGGGGCATCAGGCGGAGGCAGTTCTATGCCGCCATGACGGAAGTGAGTTTGACGCGGATATCGCGGTGACGGCGATTAAAGCGGAAGCGTCAACCTATTTCATCGCAACGATTCGCGATATCACCGAGCAAAAAACTTCAGCGCAACGCCAGTCAATTCAGTACGCGTTTACCAGCATTCTCGCGGATGCTCCCTCACTTTCCAACGCGGTGACGCGGATGCTTCAGTTTGTTTGCGATACGTTGGGATGGGATCTGGGCGAATTCTGGGTGCTGAATCCTGAAATTAACGCGATGCAACGCGCGGAAACTTATCATGCGCCCGGCGAGGAATTCGTAAGGTTTCTCGAAGGTTCGTCACAGGTGACCTTTATATCGGGACAGGATTTGATTGGCTATGTTTGGGAGAAGAATGATCCGGCATTTGTTTATGAGATTAGCAATGAAAAGAATCCTGTCCATTGGAAATTGCTGCACGAATCCGGGATTCATTCCGTGTTCGCGTTTCCAGTCGCTTTTGAGAACAAGGTGAATGGCGTGCTGGAATTTTTTAACCGTGAACCCCGGAAAGTCGATCCGTCGCTTCTTTCTGTCTTTCGTTCACTGGGCAGTCAGATTGGCCAATTCGTGGCGCGCATGCGCGTCGAAGAACAGTTGCGCTCGGCGAAGGAATCCGCGGAATCCGCGAATCGTGCCAAGAGCGAATTCCTGGCAAACATGAGCCACGAAATTCGCACGCCAATGAACGGCATTCTTGGCATGGCCGAACTGGCGCTGGATACTAATCTCGAGCCCGAGCAGCGCGAATATCTTCAGATGGTGAAATCTTCCGCCGATGGGCTGTTGGTGGTCATCAACGACATTCTGGACTTCTCAAAAATTGAAGCGGGCAAACTGGATCTGGAATCCATTCCGTTTGAGATTCGCATTGCTTTGCTGGAAACGCTGAAGGCTCTAGCGATTCGCGCACACAAAAAGGGAATCGAGTTGACCGTAGATATTCCCGCCAACGTTCCGGAGAACATCATCGGAGATCCCACACGCCTGCGGCAAGTTCTGGTGAATCTGGTCGGCAATTCCATCAAGTTCACCGATAAGGGCGAAATCAAAGTCCGTGTGGAAGTGGAAGAGCAACACGCCGATTCCGCGATGCTCCATTTCACCGTGCAGGATACCGGCATTGGAATTCCCGCCGAAAAATTGAAGACAATTCTCGAGCCGTTCACGCAAGCGGATAGCTCCACCACGCGGCGCTACGGCGGCACTGGGCTTGGACTGAGCATCGCAAAGCAGTTGGTTGATTTGATGGGCGGCCGATTCTGGATCGAGAGCCTCGCAGGAATTGGCAGCACGTTCCATTTCACGGCGTCATTTGGACTAGGAGAAGCGCGCGAACAACTGGCCGAACTTAGTCTCGAGAAAGTGCAAGGCACGCAGGTGCTGGTTGTGGATGACAACGGCACGAACCGGAAAATTTTGGTCGAGATGCTGAACAACTGGAAGATGGCTCCAGCGGCCGCCCCCGGAGGAGAAGCGGCGCTGGCAATTCTTGGAGACGCATCCGCCGCACAACATCCGTATCCGCTGATTTTGCTCGACGCACACATGCCTGATATGGACGGCTTTGCCGTAGCCGAGAAAATTCGCGAGAATTCGGAGCTCGCCGGAGCGACCATCATGATGCTTACCTCAGATCTAGCCGCAGGCGATAAAGAGCGATGCCGCAGACTTGGCATTGCAGCGACTCTCGTGAAGCCCATTCAGCAATCAGAATTGCTGGACGCGATTCTCAGCACTCTTGCGCAGAGCGGCGTTTCGATTTCGGCGCCGGCGCCGGCGGAAGCTCCTGTCGAGGCCAAAAACATCGTAGCACCGCGGCGATTTCTGCTGGCCGAAGATAATCTGGTCAATCAGCAACTTGCCGTGCGATTGCTCGAGCGGCAGGGCCACAAGGTGATCGTCGCCAACAATGGAAGAAAAGCGGTCAACCTGCTGATTGAAGCTGGATTTCAAGGGTTCGACGCTGTGCTGATGGACGTGCAGATGCCCGAGATGGACGGTCTGGAAGCCACCGCGGAAATTCGCCGCATGGAACAACAGACGCATACGCACGTGCCGATCATTGCAATGACGGCTCACGCGATGAAAGGCGACCGCGAGCGATGCATCGACGCCGGCATGGATGGTTACGTCGCCAAACCGATTTCACTACATACATTGATGGCGGAAATCGATCGTCTGGTGCTCACACGTTTTCAGCGCGAACTTTCATTCAACCGCGCCGAATTGAGCGAACGTCTACAAGGCAACGATGAATTGATGGGCGAGCTAATCCAATTGTTCCTGGGTGATGCGCCACTGCAAATTGAAGCGATTGGTCTGGCAGTTGAAGATCACGCGGCATCGCAATTGGAGAATGCCGCGCATTCGCTCAAGGGAAGTGCGGCGAGTCTTGGAGCAAACGCACTGGCTGCGATCGCTCGGAGACTTGAAATTCGGGGGCGTGATCAAAAGCTCGCCGGCGCCGAACTTGTATTCGCGGAACTCAATTCCGAATGGGAATTGTTGAAGCCGGAACTTTTGGCGGCCTGTCCGGAGGTAGCACATTGAAAGTTTTAATTGCCGACGACAATTCCGTATCCCGTCTCCTGCTGGATAGGCTTCTCAGCAAGTGGGGCTACGAAGTGATTCAAGCCAATGACGGCGCCACGGCCTGGGAAATTTTGCAGAGCGAAGATCCTCCGCGTCTGGTGATTCTGGATTGGATGATGCCCGGAATGTCCGGCCCCGAAGTGTGCCGCGAAGCGCGCAAGCGCGTGGCATATGCTTATGCTTACATTCTGCTGGTCACATCCAAAGAAGATAAGCAGGACGTGATTCAAGGACTTGAAGCGGGCGCGGATGATTATCTAACCAAGCCATTTTTCCCGGAAGAACTTCGCGCGCGGATTCGCGTGGGTTTGCGCATTCTGGAATTGGAGGACAAGTTGGTGGCGGCGACCGACGTATTGCAATACAAAGCGACGCACGACGAATTGACGGGACTGCTGAATCGCGCATCCATCGCGGATTTTCTGCGCCGCGAGTTGGAGCGCGCGAAACGCCAGGACGGAGTTTGCGGCGTGATTCTCGCCGATCTCGACCACTTTAAGTCAGTGAATGACAGTCTAGGCCACGGTGCGGGCGATTCCGTGCTTCGCGAAGCGGCGCAGAGACTAACGGCAGGCGTCCGCGGATATGACGCTGTTGGACGCTACGGTGGCGAAGAATTTCTGATTGTTTTGCCCGGCTGCGACGCGACGAGCCTGCGGCAGCGCGCTGAAAATATTCTGGAAGGATTTCGTTCGCGTCCGTTCGCCGCAGCCGAATCAACAATTCCTGTGAAGGTAAGTCTTGGCGCGGCGTGCAGCTCCAGTTGGAGCGCGCCTGCCTTGGAATCGATCGTGCGAGCGGCTGACCGAGCGCTCTACCGAGCGAAACACAACGGCCGCGATCGTGTTGAACTTGCGGAAATTTCGGAAACCGCCGAAGTGGAAGCTTCAACAACAGTCGAACCTTCAACAACAGTTGTAACTTAGCCTAGACCAAACCGTCGGCGCGCTAACTGGCGGGACGTGTTCTTTGCGCGTTGGCACTGGCGTTAGCGCTAGCCGCCTTCTTCTCGCGCGGAGCGGCTTTGCGGTAGAGCGTCAAATTTCCGTCCGCAACATTTCCGACATAAAGTCCGCCCGAAAGAAACTGCATCACTTTCTGTCCGTCTCGCGCCATCGCCGCCCATTTCGAGCGAGTCTCCGGGCTTTGCTCAAGACCGCGCAACGTTTGCGCTCCGACCACAAAATCTACCTGACGAAGTCTGCGCCGCTGCGTTCTCTGCACTGGAAAACGCGCGCCGTCCAGCTCGACCAGATTCAGATTTTCATCGAGAGTTTGCCGCCACACGGATACGAGCGCTTCTTCGAGCGTCACGGCGCTTCTTCCGTGCGCTTAATTTCAATGCGCTGAACCTCTATACGCTGAACTCCCGTGGTGCGGATTCCTTCCGTTTCAAAACGCGCGCAAATTCGCCGGCGCAATTCGCGTGCTACGTCGTCTTGACGATTCGGCGCGGTTCGCACTTGCACCAGAAGTTTCGCGCCCTGCGGACTGATCGCATCCACTCCAAGCACTCGCGGCCCATCCACCAGCGCGCCTGACCACGCGGCATCTCCGCGGAATTCCGCAGCGACGCGATCCAACGCCAGCAGCGGCGCTTCCACCGGCGCATCCGCGGCCACAGTTACGTTAATAAAAACTTGCGCCCAATCGCGGCTCAAGTTGGCCACCTGCTGGATTTGTCCGTTCAGCACCGTCACCAGCGCTCCCTGTGGATCGCGCAGTACCGTGCGCCGCAGCGTGATGTGCTCCACACGTCCAACAGTTTCACCGACGCGGATCGTATCGCCGACCACAAATTGATCCTCGAACACGATGAAGAATCCGTTGATCAGATCGCGCACCAGATTTTGCGCGCCAAAACCAACGGCCACGCTCGCAAGTCCCGCCGCAGCCGCGAGGATTGTGATGTCATAGCCGATCTCACGCAGAATCATCAATATTGAAATGGCGATAATGATTCCGACGCCCGCGCTGTAAAGAATTCCGGCGAGCGTTCGCGTTTGTTGTTCGTGTTGGCGCGCGGAACGGCTGGTGGATTCGCCGGCGGTGTGATCGATGAGCTTATTTGTGGCGGATCGGAGTAGACGAATCAGCAGCATCGCCAGCAGGCATATGCCGGCGACCCGCAAGCCTCGGGCCAGCAATAAATTTGTCCACTGAGGAAACAAATTCGTCATACAATTAGGGAGCTACGGCGGAATCAGTTTATAGTATCCTCGTTGACGCCGCCACCGCCCTATGACGCAACCGGGCGTCCTTGCAGGAGAAGTGGAATGAGTCCGGATCACTCTCGCAGAAATTTCTTGAAGTTCGCTCCCGGAGCTATCGCGTTGTTTTCCATTGTGCAAACCGCGTTCGCGCAAAATCCTCCGCAAGGCAATCCGCCTAGTAACAGGCCACCGGGATCCGGTGGGGGCGGCGGAGGAGGGTTCGGTCACGGGATGCCGCCGGGCCCGGCAGGGCGCGATGGCGATTTTCAGCCCGGCAGAGTCGAAGGAACGCATGCCCACGACAAGGTGGAGGTGCCGCGCAAGCCGAGGAAAGATTTGGCAGCCGATCAGAAAAGCATGCGAGAAGACGTGCAACAGCTCGTGCGCACCACACAGGAACTAAAGAACGCCATGGAAGGATTTGGATCGAAGCAGTCACTCTCTGCCGAGATGATTGGCAAGACGAAAGAGATTGAAAAGCTGGCGCACGATATTGCCGAGCTTGCAAAGGGCTAGATGCATGGCGGCGGAAAGTCCGTCGCGGGATTAGCAGGGAGGGTCATCATGGAAAAGAATCAATCTCGCCGCAATCTGATTAAGTTCATTCCGGGCGCGCTTTTGATGTTGTGGGCCACTCGGGGAAATGCATCTGCGCTTGCTGGCAACGCATCCGGCGGCCAGAACCCGCCACCGAATAATGTGCAGAATCCGCCCTATCCGTTCGATAAGAACGGGGATTTGAAAGTGAAGAATGAAATTCTGGACCCAGAACCAAAACCGCCGGCCATGCCAGTGGCTCCGCGAAAAGATTTGAAGGCCGACGACAAGGACATCCACAAGCAAGTGGCGCTGCTGGCCCAGTACGCCGATGATCTGAAAAAAGAAGTCGAGAAAACAGATTCCACAAAAGTGCTTTCGGTTGGAATGCTGCGCAAAACGCAAAGCATCGAAAAACTTGCGCATCACATCGCCACATTAGCGTCGAGCTAAACCGTCTCGCGCCTACCTTTCGCGGTGTCAAATCTGCGTCTCACCTGAAGCTCCGTCTCCGCCAGGTATTTTTGTCTTGCGCGCCGCTCTTCGCGGAGTTAGAAGGATGGTGCGTACTTGCAGGGATTGCGCGAAAAGTTTCCATCTTCATTTGCATATCGGGAGGATGACGTGAAAATGCGCCACGTATTTGTGTTGAGTTTGTTTGTGCTGCTGACTGTCGCGGTCTGCTCGGCGAAACCCATTCGCATTCCGCGCACGCCGGACTATCACAATGGCAAAATTGTTTTCGGCTATCTGGGCAGCATTTGGGTGGTCAATGAAGACGGCTCGAATCCGCGCCGCTTGACCGTTCATTCCGCTCACGACGAATTTCCGCGCTTTTCTCCCGACGGCAAATGGATTGCCTTTTCTTCGGATCGCTACGGCAACAACGATGTGTTCGTGATTCCCGCGGAAGGCGGCGAAGCCAAGCAGCTCACCTTTAATTCATCGCCGGATACGGTTGTCGGATGGACGCGCGACTCGCAGTCCGTAATTTTTTCTTCGCCGCGTGGCACATCGTTTCCCGGTCAGGCAAATCTTTTTACAGTTTCGATCGGCGGCGGCCTTGAACAAATGATGGCCACCGACGCCGGCTACTGGGGCAGCTATTCGGCCGACGGCTCGAAATTCGCATTCAATCGGCACGTGCCGATTTGGTGGCGCAAGCATTATCGCGGCAGCGGCGCAACGGATTTGTGGGTGATGGACGTTAAGGCGAAGACCTATAAACGAATTCTGGATACGGAAGTGGACGACCAGATGAAGCCTTATAATTCCTGGCCGCAATACGCTGCGAATAACACAATTTATTTCGTTTCCGATCGCGACGTGATGGCCAAAGCCGGCGATCCGAAAGTTTGGAAGTCCACTTACAATATTTACAAAATTTCCGATACCGGCGGCGCGCCGACTCAGGTAACGCATTTTACGGACGGCTCGCTATTTTTCCCATCCATCTCGTCCGACGGCAAAGTAATCGTGTTTGAAGAAAACTTTGGCCTGTGGAAGTTAGATGTGGCCACTGGACACACTTCTGAAGTGAAAATTGATATTTCCGCCGACGACAAGACAAATAATTTCCGAGTTCTTACGATAAACGGCGAAACCGATAGCTACGATTTGTCGCCTTCAACTCAGCGCGCGGTGATTTCCACGCACGGCGAAGTCTATACAGTTGCCACCGATCGCGGCGACGTCACTCGCGTAACCAATAGTTATGCGCGCGATACAGATCCTGCGTGGTCCGCCGACGGCAAGTGGATTGCTTACGTAAGCGATCAAACCGGCCGGCCCGAAGTTTGGATAGCGACACCTGACGGCGAACACGCCAAGAAACTTTCCGATGCCGATTCCGAAAAATTAACTCTGAACTGGATGCCGGATTCCAAGTCACTCCTGTACACAACTTCGGACCACAAACTGAACATGGTAAATGTGGAATCAGGTCAGACGAAAACGCTCGCCACGAATGAATCCAGCGGCATCACCGGCGTAACTGTCTCGCCGGATGGCGCTTGGATCGCATTCTCGAAATCGGATCGCGATTTCCGTCAGCACGTTTATTTTCTGGCAGCAACCGGAGGCGAAGCGCACGAATTGCCCGATGCTCTACAGTTCGCAAGTTTCGATCCGCGCTTCACGGCCGACGGAAAGAAGTTAATTTTCCTCGGCGGATACGTGCAGGCGGGTTCCGCAACGCTTCGCACCAATGTTGCTGCGATTTATAGCGTTATCCTCTCCAAAGAAGATACCGATTCGATGAGCCGTGACATTGACTCCGAAGAACAAGCGCGCGCAATGGCCGCCGCGAACGGTGCGGGGCGCGGTGGACGCGGCGGCGCAGCGGCAGGAACCGCTCCCGCAAACGCCGAAACGAAAATTGATTTCGACGGCATGGAACATCGCATAACTCAGATCACTCATCTGACCGAAAACATTTCCGCCGTCACTCCGTCTCCCGATAGCCGCAGCTACGCTTTTGTTTCCAGCGTGGATGTGGACGGCCGCGCAGCTTCCACTCTTTATGTGATTCAGGCTGACGGCTCGCAGCAGCGCCGTCTCTACCAAGCCGGCGCCGTTACGGAAGACGAGAACGCGCCTCCCGCTGCAGCTCCAGCTGCGACGGGAATATCGAGTCTCCAGTTTTCGCGCGATGGCGCAAATCTTTTCTTCATGGAACGCAACGGCGTGTGGGCGATTCGCGTCGCACCAGCCGCTGCCGGAGCGGCTCCAGCCGCAGCTGGCGCGGAAGGCGCGAATGGCCGGCGTCGCGTGAATTTCACAGTTCGCGTGGAAGTGGACGAGCACGCCGAGCGCAAACAAATTTTCGAGGAAGCGTGGCGCACGCTGAAATATCGCTTCTACGACGCCGATATGAATCACGTCGATTGGGCGCACTACAAGCAAGTTTACGAAGCGCTGCTCGATGACGTCGGCGATCGCCAGGAATTGCAGAACGTCACGTTGCAAATGATTGGCGAGCTGAACGCGTCGCACACCGGAATGAGCGGCGGCGGCGAACCAAATCGCGAAGGTTTACAGACGCGCTATCCCGGTTTTGAAATTGTTCCCGACGCGTCGGGCTTTTACAAAGTCACCACGATTTACAAGGGCGGCCCCGCCGATCATGACTTCGCGAAGATCGCGTCCGGTAATTTCATTATTTCCGTCAATGGAGTTCCTCTTCATTCCGGCGACAATTACTGGAAGCTTTACGGCATGGCGCCCGGACGGAAATTTGAATTCATGGTGAATTCAAAGCCGAGCGTCGATGGCGCGTGGCCGATTCGCATCACGCCCGTAAACGCGGGCGCAAACACCACTCTGCAATACGAAAAGTGGGTTGCGGACCGCAAAGCCATGGTCGAAAAAATGTCTAACGGCGAAATTGGATATCTCCACATCCGCGCGATGAATGCTCCTTCGCTCGCGCAGTTTGAAAAAGATCTCGCCGATAATCATTTCAAGAAAGCGATCATCATCGACCAGCGCTTCAATGGCGGTGGCGGAATCGATCAGGAGTTGCTCGCGATTCTCGAGCAGCATCAATATCAATACACGCGGCTGCGCGATTCCACTTACGTCACTCGCCCGGAGCGCGCTTATTTCGGTCCGATCGTTGTAATGGAAAATGAACGCTCGTTCAGCGACGCCGAAGTTTTCCCGGACGGCATTCGCCGCCTCGGCCTCGGAAAAATCGTCGGCGTAAACAGCAACAGCTCCGTCATCGGCACCGGCGCGTTCCGACTGATTGATGGCGAAATGGTGCGCACTCCGGCGACGGGTCTATGGGACGTCGAAGGCTACAATCTGGAAAATTATGGCGTGCCTACAGACTATTGGGTGGATAACACTCCTCCAGATGATTTGACCGGCCGCGATGCGCAACTCGAAAAAGCGGTTGAAGTGTTGAAGGCGGAGTTGGCGAAGAATCCGCCGAAGCAAATTCCGGGAAGGTAGACGGAGAGATATATCTCCGCAGGCCGACGTTTTGCGAATTTGCGGGGTTAAATCGTTCGGTCCAAACAAGCGCGATTCCGTCGATCTGCAAGTGGCAGCCTGAAATAGATGTCTCGGGGATCTTCGGCGGCGTTGGTCTATTGATCGGAGGATGGAAGGGGCAAGCCGATTGCGGAAAAGCTCGCGCTGCCTCGTATCCAGCCCGTTTGGCCATTCACTTTGACTTGAAGCCACTCCCGGCTTTGGTCATAACCGACGATTTGAAGTGCCGACGTTCCTTTGTCGATTGGCTCCATCGTGACTGGAGCCCACGCACGAATAAGCTCGACACGGTCTCCTTTAGAAACTCTTATTGATACGTGAGCAGAACTCGAGCTGCGGCTAGAGTACATATCAACAGCGCCAGCTTGTTCCGCAGTTGAGTAAGAGGATTTGGGTTCAAAAACAGGCAGTCCATACCTGCCTATGACAAGGGGCACTACATAAAATTCGCCTTCAGTAAGGGCGATTCGGTGTTGACGATTGTCATATTTGAGGAGCATTCTGCTCCCGAAATATCCATTCTTGAAGATAAGGTCCGGACCATTGCTCGTGTCAATGGCCTCGCAATTGACACAAGTGAGGGGCGGCTCGAATGGGACTAATCCGGAAGGAGTGAACTCGCATATGAAAACGATTGGACGGCTGGGTTCCTCTCGGGTTGCCAATTTTAGACTCACAATTCGGTTATCCAGCACAACTTGTAGCACCCATCCAAATAACTTGCTGGGAGGTGCGTTGAGTTGGCATTGGTTTCGTCCTGCCTGATCACGAATTTCGATGTGATCAATGTCCGCGCTGCACTCCGACGGCAGAGGGTCAGAGCTATCCGATCGGCCGCATAATATCGGACAGGTTGCACAGTCTCCGATTCGACACGGTATTGAACGGCTCGAACGATAACAGGATACTTGAGGTGGAATGTTGCTTTCCTGCGACAGATCGCCGTGAGGAGCGGCTTGCTGAAAAAATGTTAAGAGAAATAACGTAACAAACAACATCAACCTACTTTACTGAAATCGGAATAGTAGTGCAATTCCTTCATCTTGCCGGAAGAGTGTTTTTTAGAATTTCCCTGCGCCCGAAGGCTTGATCCTTAAGACCATATATCTAGCCCATCTTCGGCAAAGCGAAAAATTAGGAGTCGCGCGGCTGGGGAGGGTCGAACTCCCGACCTCGTGCTTCGGAGGCACGCGCTCTATCCATC
>DATBYL010000342.1:0-15964 GCA_036513735.1 Candidatus Acidiferrales bacterium | reverse complement strand
CTGGCGTATAGCTTTGTTTACGCGCTTTACATGATGACGACTTCGGATTTGGTGATGCGGCAGCCGGAAGTGGAAGAAGCGGTGCCCGTGCTGACGGGACACGCGCCGCATGGAGGGGGCGGCGGACATCACTAAAGCTATTTCTGAGAAGTACCGGGAACGCAGTGGCGGCGCGGGATTATTGAGTTTGTCCGAGTGCCGGGACTTTCGTACTATCCGCAAATTGTACTTGTGTACCATTGCCCTAATTCAGGGCACCGCGCAGACTGCTTTTAATGTGTCGCTATCACGAACTGCTGGGACGGCGGGTTGAGGTTCAGTATCGAGCCGGCGATGTGATATTGCCTGCGACCGGCTGGCTGGCGGCAGATTCCGGCAAGTCAATTTTCCTGGAAGAAAAGCTGGTGCAGCGCGGGCAGGTGAAAACTTTCCGCTGGGAAATCCCCTACACGTGCATTCTTAGCCTGGATGAGAATTTCGCGCCGGTGCCTGTTGTGCCCAGCGAAAATGCGGAGAAGGCTCGGCCTGCCAAGAACGCCGGATTGTCGGCTTTGCGAGGACAGATCCGCGAAGCTTGATATAGTGCTCGCTGTAAATTTGTAAATCCTGCCTGAAACTCAATTCCCTCGTCGTCTACTTACATCCTCGCGTCCTGTCGAAAGCCGCGCTATATTCCTATCTGCGAAATTCTGGAAAATTTTGCGTTTAGCGAAAGGGGAAAATTGTGAAACCTGTGATTGGATTTATTGGATTGGGGCTAATGGGCCGTCCGATGGCGGCGAATCTTCTGAAGAACGGATTTTCAGTAGTAATGTGGAATCGCACGCCGGGAAAAAGTGACGCGCTGGCTGTAGCCGGCGCGAAAGTTGCGGCAACTGCGCGAGAAGCGGCGGCCGCGGCGGATGTGTTGATCACAATTGTGAGCGATCCGGCGGCGCTGGAATCGGTATTGTGGGGCGAAGGCGCGCTGGAAGCGTTGCGGCGCGGAACTGTGCTTGTGGATTCAAGCACGGTTTCGCCAGCGCTGGAGCGGCGAATTGCGGCGGCGTGCGCGGAGCGCGGAGCGGAGTCATTGGATGCTCCGGTAACCGGCGGCACTTGGGGAGCGGAGAAGGGCGAATTGGTTTTTATGGTCGGAGGAGACGCGGCAACTCTTGCGCGAGTTGAACCGGTCCTGGGCGCGATGGGAAAGAAATGGTTTCACCTGGGCCCGCACGGCGCGGGACAAATAATTAAATTGGCGATGAACCTGTTGCTGGCGCTGGAGGTGCAAGCGTTGGCGGAAGCGCTGGCGCTGGTGGCGGGCGCGGGAGTTCCCGCGGAAAATTTAATTGGCGTGATGCAAGCGAGCATGGCGCGCGCTCCGGTGCTGGATATTAAAGCGCCGATGATTTTGAAACAGGATTACACGCCGAGTTTTCCTTTGCGTCTGATGCACAAGGATCTGGGATTGGCGATGGATTTGGCGAATCAGATTGGCGTGCCGCTTCCCGCGTGTGCTGCGTCGAGGGAGGTTTATAGCGCGGTGAAGGGTGCGGCGAAGGAGGATTTGGACTATGCGGCGGTGGCGAAGTTTTGGGGGAAGGAATTGAAATAGTATTTCATTTTTGTATTGACTTACATTATTAGATTTGACATACTTATGTGGAACGTAAGGCCGAGGAGGTAAGCATGAGCGAAGTCATTACAGTAACATCGAAAGGGCAGATAGTAATCCCGTCCAAGCTGCGTAAGAAACTCGGAATTCGCAAGGGCACGCGTGTAGCAATCGTTGCGGAGGGCAACTGCTTGCTTCTGCAGCCCATTACACCCGAATATATTCACAGCCTGCGCGGCATGCTGCCGGACACAACACCCTCGGCGCTGGACATCCTATTTGAAGACCACAAGCGAGACCGCGAACTGTGAAGCGGAATGTGTTCGACGCGAGCGCGATTATTACGTTTCTGCGTAATCGTCCCGGCGCGGAGAAAGTTGAAGCACTGCTGAACGGCGCGACAAAGGGCGAGCGGGAGCTATATCTGAGCGTTGTGAATTGGGGCGAGATCTACTACACGATTTGGCGGGCAAATGGCGAGAAAGCGGCACAACAAGTGGCTTTCGAGATTGCACAGATGCCGATTAGAATTGCGGACGTCGGCATTGAGTTGACGAAAATCGCGTCTCACTTTAGAGCAGAATCCAAACTTCCCTACGCGGATTGTTTTGTCGCAGCGATCGCAAAATTGATGAACGCTGAAGTTGTCACGGCGGATCAAGACTTCTTGATGGTCAATCAGCAGGTGAACGTCACATTTATTTGAACAGCATCGTTACGGTTGTGCGGTTGGCGGAAAAAAACTCATGGGAAGATCGCGCGAAGTGCGGAGGCCCGCAGGCGCGGCGAGAATACTGGGAATTGTGTTGACGGCGACGGCGGCGGTGGCGAGATCGCCGTGGGTACCGCCGGGAATGGTGAGTTTCAAGCCGGGCGTGCCGGTGAGTTCGATGGTGTCGTGCGGATCGCGCGCGCCGACGTACATCTGCAATTCCATATAAATTTTTTCGACACCGGCGATCAATCCTCGGCCGATTTGATGAACGCCTGCGGCCTGGCCTGCTGCAACTTCCAGAAATTCTGTTTTAACTAATTCTTTTGCGACGACTGGATTAATTATTTCGGTGATTTCGTCGAGGGCGAAACCGAGTGCGTCGGCAACCATGGCGATGGATTCGGGCAGGCCGTGATGCTTGATAACGCCGGCGTCAACTTGCTCGCGAAATTCTTCGACGGTCATTCCGGCGCCGATTTTCTTCTGGAGTGGCATGCGGCGCTTGCTGGCGTCTACGACGCGAACGCATTTGGCGTGCTCAATCGTTTGGGAAACTGAGGAGAGCGTGATGGCGAGTTTATCCATCACGAATCCGGGATTTACGCCAGTGCCGACTAGAGCGACGCCCCAAGTTTTTGCTTCTTCATCGAGCTTCTTTGCGAGATCGGGATATTTGCGGAACGGATAGGAGAGTTCTTCGCAGGTCGAGACGATGCAGGACTCCGCGGCGAGGCATTCCATCAACTGATCCATCACGGATGGTAGCGATGAGGACGTTGAGTGCACGACAATGTCGGCGGATTTGCTGAGCAATGTGGAGGCTTCGGCGACGACTGGAACGCCCCACGGGGCGTCCGGCGCGCCGACAACTTCGCCGAGATCGCGGCCGGCTTTTGCGGGATCGTTATCAATCGCACCGATCACTTCGATGGCGCTTTTTTCGCGAAGCAGACGGACGATGGCGGCTCCGATTGGACCGATTCCGTATTGAATGGCGCGAATCTTCTTTTTCTTCAAAGTGTTTCCATCCTTTTTGCTCAGAAAAATTCCGCGCCGCGCTGCGATTATGAAAATGGCGCTTGCGGGTGATTTATCTGATTGCGGCCATAACATAAAGGATTCGGACGCGGTGTTCAATACTTGTTCGACGCGAGTGTGCTTACGGATGTGCCGGCGCACCGGGGTGGCTTGCTGGCGCATCACACAAGCTCGATAATCTTTGTGCGTTTGCAGGGCGATTTGGAAGAGCGAGTCAGGAGGAGAAATGAAAGCTGAGAAACTGAGCGAGAAGCAGATTGCTGAGGAATTGGAAAAGTTGCCAGGATGGGCGATTAAGAGCGGGAATCTGCACCGGAGCTTTGAATTTGCCGATTTCAATGAGGCGTTTGGATTTATGACGCGTGCGGCACTGATTGCGGAATCGATGGGACATCATCCGGATTGGAGCAATGTGTGGAATAAAGTGGACGTGAAACTTTCCACGCACAGCATCGGCGGATTGAGCAATCTGGATTTTCTGTTCGCTGCGAAAATGCAGAAATTACTGTAGAAAATTTTCCGGACTGCCGCTAATTAATTTCGCGTAGCGATGCCCTGGATTTCAAAGTGCGCGCCGAAAAGAAGCGGGCCGGAGCCGATGAAGGCGCGCGTTGGAAAATGTTTGCCGAAATAGGTGCGATAGACCGCGTTGAACCTGGCGAAGAGAGAAACGTCGGAACAAAAAATTTGAACGTAAACGAGATCCGTCATTTTTAATTTCGCGGCGGCCAGCGTGGCTTGGAAAGTGTTGAGCATCAGGCGCGCTTCGTCTTCCACATTTTCGGGCGGAAGATTTAGAGTGCGGTCTATGCCGATATGGCCGGAGAGATAGAAGGTTGAGCCGGCCCAGACGCCGTCGCTGAAAGGGAAATCGGTGCTGCGGCCGGGACGAATTACGTACTGACGCTTGCTGGATGGCGTGGCGGATTTGGTTTTCGTGGTGCGTTTTTTTGCGCGCGATGGCATTGGTGAATCTCCTTTTTTGCTGGCGTGAAATTATGGACGGCCAACCTCGTCTGTCAATAAGGATACAGATAAATCCAGTTCGAGATAGCGGACGCCTTCGACTGGATTCGCGCAATACGGCGCGATTTCTCGAAATCCCAATTCTTCATACAATTTATGCGCTTCGCGCATTTCGGGAAGTGTATCCAATCGCAGGGCACGGTAGCCAATTTCACGCGCGGCGGAGATGAGCGCGAGAGTGAGCGCGCGTCCGAGACCGTGGCCACGAAATTCCGGGCGGACATAGAGGCGCTTCATTTCGCAGATTTCATCGGATAAAGGCCGCAAGGCGCCGCAGCCTGCGAGAAGCTCACGCGTACCTTTATTATTATAGTAGGTGAGGAGGAGGAGTCCCGCAGGCGGCGCGTATTTGCCGGGAAGTTCTTGAAGTTCGCGGCCGAAATTCTGAAAGTGAAGATCGACGGTGAGAGCCTTGGCGTATTCGAGGAATAATTCGCGAGCTTGAGCGATTTGATCTTCGGACGAAGCTTGTTCGATGCGCAGCATTTTGTTCCAAGATATTGTTCCACGGACATCGGCCGACGGAAAGTCCCGGAAGGTCGTTGTGAGGAAGCTGCGCCATTCCAAAATGGACGGATGAGCTGTTCGACGACGCAGGACGAGCGCCTCTGGTAAAATGAATTCGCGTTAGAGCCACATCGAAGAACGAAACTCATGGCGAAAATAAAAAATACATCTGCGAAAACCGAAGGCGAATCCGGCCGAACGAAAGATTTCACGTCCAGCGCGGTTTTCGACGCCTTCCGGCGATGGGGCTATTTTGAGGCGAATCTGGATCCGCTGGGGTTCATGCGTCCGCTGGATCATCCGGAATTGCGTTTGGATGGCGAAGAAGCGGAGCGCGCGCGGCGAATTTATTGCGGCACAATCGGCGTGGAATTCATGCACATTCCGAATCCGGAGCAGCGGCAGTGGGTGATTGACCGGATGGAATCGGCGGCGATGGAACCGGATCGCGCGCACATTCTGGAACGATTGGTTCGCGCGGATTTATTTGAACAGGTTTTGCAAACGCGTTATTTAGGATCGAAGCGATTTTCGCTGGAGGGAATTTCCGGATTAATTCCGCTGCTGGATTCAATTCTTTCCGCGGCGGCGCCGCTGGGAGCGGAAGAAGCAGTGATCGGAATGAGCCATCGCGGACGGCTGAATGTGATGACGCACATTGCCAGAAAATCCGCGCGCGATGTTTTCGCGGGGTTTGAAGATGTGGATCCGCGCAGCGTACTGGGCGGCGGCGATGTGAAGTATCACGTCGGCGCAACTGGGGACTATGCAATTGCGGGCGGAGGGAAACTTAGAATTCATTTGGTGTCGAATCCGAGCCACCTTGAGGCGGTTGATCCTGTTGTGATGGGACGGACGCGGGCGAAGCAAACTCGTGTGAAGGAAGATGCACACGAGAAAATTTTGCCGATTGCGATGCACGGTGACGGCGCGTTTGCAGGACAGGGCGTGCTGGCTGAAGTTTTGAATATGGCGGAAGTTGAGGGCTACACGGTCGGCGGCACAATTCAAATTGTCGTGAATAATTTAATTGGATTTACGACTGTGCCGGCGGAGCTGCAATCCACGCGATACGCTTCGGATATTGCGAAGCGGCTGCCGATTCCGATTTTTCACGTGAACGCGGAAGATCCAGATGCGGTGGCGCGCGTAGGAAAAATCGCGCTGGAATATCGCTACAGATTCGGCACGGATGTAGTCGTGGACATTATTGGTTTCCGGCGCCACGGGCACAGTGAAGTGGACGACCCAACGATTACGCAGCCGCTGATGTATCGGAAGATTAAGGATCATCCGCAGCTTTGGCAAATTTACGCGAAGAATATTGGCGTTGATCCAGGGCCGGTTGTTGCAAGAATACGCGCCGAATATGAAGAAGCTCAGCAGGACGCGGGTAAATTGAAAAAGGTCCCGCCGCTGCGCGAACTTCCGTCGTACTGGGCGCCGTACAAACGCGGAAAATATGTTCGTTCCTATGAAGTGGATACGGGCGTGTCGCGGGAGACACTCGGCGAAATTTCAAACGTGTTGACGAGCGCGCCGGAAGGATTTCACGTCCACCCGAAAATAAAAAAACTTTTGGAACAGCGCGCGGAAATGGGCGCGGGAAAGCGCGTCGTAGATTACGGTTTCGCGGAGCTGCTGGCATACGGAAGTTTATTGCGCGACGGAACGCCGGTGCGGCTTTCCGGGCAGGATACGCGGCGTGGAACATTTAATCAGCGGCACGCGGCAATTATTGACAATGAAAATGAGGCCGTGCATATCGCGCTGCAAAATCTGACGCCGAATCAGGCGCAGTTTGAAGTTTACAATTCGACATTGAGCGAAGCGGGCGTGCTTGGATTTGAATATGGATTCAGCCGGGATTTTCCGGAGGCGCTGGTTTTGTGGGAAGCGCAATTCGGGGATTTTGTGAATGGCGCGCAGGTGATCATCGATCAATTTATCAGCGCGGGAGAAGACAAATGGGATTTGCCTTCGGGAGTTGTGCTGCTTTTGCCGCACGGATATGAAGGACAGGGGCCGGAGCATTCGAGTGCGCGGATAGAAAGATTTTTGCAGCTTGCGGCGGAGGACAATATTCAAATTTGTCAGCCCAGTTCGGCGGCGCAATATTTTCATATGCTGCGCAGGCAGGCGATGCGTCCCTGGAGAAAGCCGCTGATTGTTTTTACGCCGAAGAGCATGTTGCGGAATCCTCTGGCGAGTTCGCCGCTTGCCGATTTGACGCCGGCGTATCCACGATTTTTGCCCGTCGTGCCGGAAAACGAAATTGGGAATGGCCAGCGCGTGCTGGTGTGCACTGGAAAGATTGGCCACGAATTGCGCGAGGAACGCGCGCGTCGCAAAGATACTTCAACAGCGATTATTTTTCTGGATCAACTTTATCCATTTCCAGAAGAAGAATTGGCAGCGGAATTGGCTCGTCATACCGGAGAAATTGTTTGGGTACAGGAAGAGCCGGGAAATATGGGAGCACTTTCCAACGTTGTGCCGAAATTGCGGCGACTTGCGGGAGAAAAACGTCCGGTGAGGGCGGTGCGGCGATCGCCGAGTGCGAGTCCGGCGACGGGATCGGCGAAAGCGCATGAGCTGGAGCAGAAGACGCTGATCACGTTGGCGTTTACTACGGGAAAAGCTTGAGGACGAATTGACGTGGGACGTCTCTACTAGTTGAACTTCCGATCTATAACATTCCATTCATCTGTCCGTGCTAATTCGTATGCTAAACTTCGCGTTTTCTATGGGCGGGAAAATCATGAAAGTATTTAGAGGACTGGTCTACAAGAGTCGATTTGTGATTCTGGCGTGCGCTTGCGTGCTGACGTTTTTTTCTGGAGTTTTGAGCGCGCAAAAAAAGGAGCCTGCGCCTCAGTTGCTTTCTACCGGACAGGCGATCACTCCAACGGCGGCGCCGAATTCACGTTTTCAAACGTTGAAGCCGGGGGTCGCGGGATATCCAAATCACGAAGTGGGTTATGCGGTTTCGACGGCGATTAGTCCGAATGGCAAAACGCTGCTGGTGCTGACGAGCGGATACACGCAGGTGAATGACACGAAGGGCGCGAAAGATAAAAACGCTTCGACGGAATTTATTTTTGTTTTTGATATTTCGAGTGAGTGGCCGAAACAGATTCAGGCGCTTCCGATATTGCACGCGTTTGGCGGAATTGTTTGGAATCCGAGCGGAAATGAATTTTATGTTGGTGGCGGCGTGGACGATGTGGTGCACACGTTTGGAAAAAAAGAGAATGCCTGGGCTGAAACAGGCGAAGCGATTCCGCTGGGACATAAAGTGGGCCTTGGAATGGAAGTGAAGCCGATGGCGGCGGGAGTGGGAATTACCGCGGACGGCAAGCGATTGATTGTTGCGAATTATGAAAACGATTCGGTGAGCGTTGTGGATTTGGCGGTGCGGAAAGTCTCGGCGGAATTGGATTTGCGTCCGGGGAAATCGGATGCGTCGAAGGTGGGCGTGGCGGGCGGAGAATATCCGTACGGAGTAGCGGTGCGCGGAAATGATTGGGCTTATGTTTCAAGCGTGCGCGATCGGGAAATTGTGGTTGTGAGTTTGGCGGATGCGCCAAAAGTGGCTGCGCGAGTTGCGCTGCATGGCGAGCCGATCAAGATGACACTGAATCGCGCGGAGACGCGGCTTTACGTGGCCGAAGATAATAGCGACACGCTGGCCGCGATTGATACGGGCAGCAATCAGGTGGTTGGCGAATTAATTGTGACCGCGCCGCACGCGATTGTGGCAAAGCTTGGCGGATTTAAGGGCAGCAATCCGAATAGCGTTTCGCTAGCGCCGGATGAACGCACTGCATACGTTACGTTGGGCGGAGCGAACGCAGTTGCGATTGTGCGATTGACGGCGGCGGGAGAGCCCGCGGAAGTTGCCGGGCTGATTCCGACAGGATGGTATCCGAACGCGGTGAGCGTGAATGGCGCGGGGACGATGCTCTACGTTGTGAATGGAAAAAGTGTGACAGGGCCGAATCCGAAAAATTGCCGCGCGAGCACGTCAATTAAAAGAGGCGACGATGACGACTGCAAGAGCAGCAACAGTTATATTTTGCAATTGATACGCGGCGGATTGCTGACTGCGCCGATTCCGTCTGGCGCGGCGCTGGCGGAATTGACGAAGCGCGTTTCGGAAAATAATCGGTGGCCGGAAATTATGGCGAGCACGGAAGCGTCTGACGCGATGCGCGCGATGCGCGGAAAAGTTCATCACGTAATTTATATTGTGAAAGAAAATCGCTCGTACGATCAGGTGCTGGGCGATTTGGAAAAAGGGAATGGCGATCCGAAGCTGGCGATTTTGCCGGAAGCGCTTTCGCCGAATCATCATCAGATCGCACGGCAATTTGTGACGCTGGATAATTTGCTGGCCAGCGGCGAGGTGAGCGGCGACGGATGGAATTGGAGCACGTCAGCGCGCGGCACGGATTCGTTGGAAAAAGGACTTCCGGTTGAATATAACGGGTCGCATCAATTGAGTTATGACTACGAAGGCCAGAACCGCAACATGAATGTTGGAATTGTTGGAGTGGATGCGCGGAAGAAGGCGAATCCGGATACGCCGGACGATCTGGATTTGCTGCCGGGCACGGCGGATTTAATTGCGCCGGATGGGCCGGGCGGGCCGGGAGAAAACGCGGGCGCGGGATATTTGTGGGATTCGGCGATTCGCGCGCATGTGAGTTTGCGAAATTATGGATTTTTTCTGGATTTGGCGCGGTACGACGTCGGCGCTGATTCGCCGACGCACATTTCCGCGGTGCGAGATGCGTTCGCAAAAGGAATTGTAGAAGCTTATCCGGACAAGCCCGCGCTGGCGAATGTGACCGATCCATATTTTCCGGGATTTGATTTGAAGCTGCCGGATTATTGGCGCTTCAAAGAATGGGAACGCGAATTTGATGGATATGTGGCGAGCGGAAATTTTCCTGCGCTGGAATTTGTGCGCATGCCGCACGATCACTTCGGCGATTTCGGCACGGCGATGGACGGAGTGAACACCGTCGAAACAGAAATGGCGGACAACGATTACGCGATTGGATTGATTGTGGCGAAACTTGCGGCGAGTCCATTCGCGAAAGATACTGTGATCATGACGATTGAAGATGACGCGCAGAATGGGCCCGATCACATGGACGCGCATCGCACAGTTGGGCTGATTGCGGGCGCGTATGTGAAGCAGGGAGCGGTGATTTCGCGCCGGTACACGACTGTGAATATGTTGCGGACGATTGAAGAATTATTGGGAATGAAACCGATGGGATTGAATGATGCGGCTGCGGCGCCGATGGCGGATGTGTTTAGCGCGGAATTCGCGCCGTGGAATTACACCGCACGAGTGGCACCGGTACTGCGGACGACGCAGTTGCCGCTGCCTGCGGTTGCTGCCGATAAAAATGATGCGGCGGAATTCGATGCGCGGTATGCGCATTCTCGGCACGATGCGGCGTGGTGGGAAAAGAAAATGCGCGGGCAGGATTTTAGCGTCGAGGATGATCTGGACACGGGGAAATTTAATCGCGCGCTGTGGCTGGGGCTGGTTGGCCCGGGAATTCCATTTCCAACGCGGACGACTGGGATTGATTTGAGCGGAAATCGCGCGGAATTACTGGCGCAATACCACGCTGACCAAAAGAATTGATGGAGATGAGCGAACGAAATGCCTGAACAAATTATCAAACGAAAATCGCGCGGATTTATTTGCATCAACGCGCATCCGGAAGGATGCCGGCAAAATGTTACGCGGCAAATCGAGGCGATTACTTCCGCGCCGGGTGGACGCCGCGCGGGGATGCGCAATGTGCTGGTGATCGGCGCGTCCACCGGATATGGACTGGCATCGCGCATCGCAGCGACGTGGGGATTTGGCGCGCGAACGCTGGGAGTTTTCTTTGAGCGGCCTGCTGATGGCGTGAAGACGGCTTCGGCGGGATATTACAACACGGCGGCGTTTCATGAATTCGCGCGGCGCGATGGATTATTTGCGGCGAGCATGAACGTGGATGCGTTTTCAGATGCGGCGAAAGCGCAGGCGATCGAAATTATTCGGAAGGAAATGTCGCGGATTGATTTGGTGATTTATAGTTTGGCGTCGCCGAAGCGCGTGCATCCGCGGACGGGACAAGTTTTTAATTCCACATTGAAGCCGGTTGGGAAACCATTCACGAATAAAACTATCGATCTGGACGTCGGCAAAGTTATGCCGGTGACGTTGGAGCCGGCGAGCGAACAGGAAGTTGCGGACACGGTTGCGGTGATGGGCGGCGAAGATTGGGAAATGTGGATTGACGCTCTGCTTGGCGCGGGATTGCTGGCGCAGGGTGCGCGGACGATTGCGTATTCGTATATCGGACCGGAAGTTACTTGGCCGATTTATCGAGACGGAACAATTGGTCAGGCGAAAAAAGATGTGGATGCGGCGGCGCATCGGATTGACGCGAAGCTGAAAGCAAAGTTGGGCGGCGGCGCGCATGTCTCCGTGAATAAAGCCGTGGTGACGCAGGCATCTTCCGCGATTCCTGTGGTGCCGCTTTATTTGAGTTTGCTGCCGATGGCGTTGAAATCGCGCGGGTTGGATGAAGGAACGATCGAGCAGATGCGGCGATTGTTTTTTGATTATCTGAGCGATGGCGCGAAAATTTCCACGGACGAAGCTGGGCGCATCCGCATGGACGACCGCGAAATGCGCGCGGATGTGCAGACGGATATCACGCGCGTGTGGCCTGAAGTGACGACGGAGAATTTGCGTCAGCTAACTGCTTACGAAGATTTTCAGTGCGAATTTCGTTCGCTGTTTGGGTTTGAGTTGGAAGGCGTGGATTATGACGCGCCTGTTGAAACTGACGTGCAAATTTAATTTTTCGGCGCGGATCAAAAAGCGTCTAGCGTAAGCCGACAATTCCTCGCACCGAATCGATAAGCTTTTGTGAGTCGTAGCCGACGCCATCCTTAAAAACAATTTCAACTTTTTCGATGTCGGCAATACGTCCGATGGGATCGCCGTGAATCACCATGATATCCGCGGATTTTCCCTGTGCAAGCGTGCCGACTTTTGCGGAGAGTCCCAGAAATTCCGCGCCATTTGCGGTGGCGATGTGAATCGCTTCGGCGGGCGTGAAACCGGCTTCGACGAGAAGTTCCACTTCGCGCTGATCGCCGAATCCGGGCAGATCGCCGCCTGCGCCCGTGGGATCGACTCCGGCCATTAGCACGCCGCCAGCTTTTACGAAGTCGCGTTCAAATTTCATTTCAGTTTGCAGCAGAGTGTTCCACGGAGTGTTCGCGGCATTTGCGGCGGTGCGCGAACGGCCTTCCAAATATGCGATGCGTTCTTCGGGAAGCAGCGCCTCAAGCGGACGCGCCATCCACTGCATCGGCGGACGATTTGGAACAAATCCCTCGAACACGGGAAGCGTGGAAGTGATTGCAACGTGATGCGCGACGAGATCGTGAATTGTGTTCTGAATTTCCGGACCTTCGACATCCATCTTCGCAATGGTTGCGAACGTGTCATTTTGCGCGGGGCAAACGTCGGGCGTTTTTCCCGGATTAAATTCTGTGTCAACGACGAGACCGTGTTCCAAATTATCGATTCCGAGGGCGGCCGCTTCTTTAAATCCTATCGAGCACAAGTGGCCGGTGATTTTTGTGTTGTGCTGATGCGCTGCTGCAATCGCGGCGGAAAGTTCGGCGCGCGTAATGTGCATGTACGCTTTGAAAGAACCTGCGCCGAGCCCCGCCCAATAATTCACCAGATCCCGCGCTTCGTCCGGGCCGGAAAGCTGATGCATCTGCACGCCGGTTCCCGGAGGGCCTTCGAGATACGGGCCGGTGACGTTCAACTTCGGACCGGCTACGCGGCCGTCATCAATCATCAGTTTCAAATTTAAATCGGTGTACGGCTCAAGGCTTCCCGCTGTTCGCGCGGTAGTCACTCCACAAGCCAAATAAAGGCGCGGCGCGGTGGCGGCGATTTCGTTGTACTGGCCGCCGGCGGGATAAAACATGTGCTCGTGCATTCCAACCATTCCGGGCATCACAGTGTAGCCGGTCAGATCCATCACTTGCGCGCCAGTTGGAATTTGAGCCTGCGCAGCGGAACCCATCCAGGAAATTTTTCCGCCGCTGATCACGATGGTTTGATCGTCGCTTGGCGCGGCACCTGTGCCGTCAATTATTTTCACGTGAGTCAGCGCGATTACTGGCGCGTCCATCTTGATGAACTGGCGCAACGGATTGCCGCGGCCTTGAGCACGCGAGGGCACAGCACTCACGCACGTCGTCAGCAATATTATTCCGAATGTGCAAAGCAATCGGCGCATCTGAAAACCTCCTAAGCGTTGGGATGATTGCCGCAACTTCTCCTGCAACCTGTCCCACAACTCTGCAAAATGTGAATTTACTTTTTGACGATCTGATAATTGCTGAAGCTCATTTCAATGGAAACGGCTTGCGTCGGGAAAGTGACCTGATAGCTGACCTTGCCGGGCAATTGAAATCCTTCGACGGTTTGATACTGCACCTCGAAATTCACTTTCTGCGTTCCGTTATTAATGTCGCTGTTCAGGCTGGTCATCAGCAGACCCTTGTCCGTCTTTGAATATTTGGGATTCATCACAATAATTGAGGAAGTGGTGGTCACCTTCATGGATGTGAGCAGCGAGTCTCGGTTCAGGACGATATCAACATTCGCCTCTCCGGTTTTTTGTGAAAAATGAATTCCGTCCGGTTGAGCAACCATGGCGAGATTTTGATCGTCGGAGGGAGCAAAAATTCCTGTGAATACCACCGAGCCCCACGATTTGAAAAATCCCTCGATTACTTGCTTCGCGCCACTCACCATTTGATCCACGGTGGGATCGACGCTTCCGCCGGTGGCCAGAAATGGAGTGGCCGTAGCGTTTCCCTGCTCGTCAACCACTGCCGTAAACGCGAAGGGAGTGATGAGCGCGATCTTTGCCTGGTCGACTGCCGTGCCATTTTGCGTCATGAATTTTGCAAATTTCGCCCAGTCCGGCTGAATAGTGCATTGGAAAGATTTCACGCCCTGGTTCTGCAGAACGTAGTAGATCTGCCGCGCTTTCAAAAGAAGTTGAGCTTTGTCGGGCGGCGGCGCGTTTTCAGATGGAGACGCTTTTCCGCAGCCAGCGGGAACCAACATCAACGCGATGGCCAGCGATAGTGTGAGCCACGAAAATACGGCAATGCTTTTCTTAGATGCGTTCATAGATGGATCTCCGTATTCGTGAAATGGCGCGGGCGATTTGGCTCCGCAGTTCAGCCAGGCGAAATGCCAACGCCAGTATCCACAATAATCGAGATATTTGAAGGAATTATTTCAGATCCGGAAATAGCGAGAACGGAATGGTAGGCTCGTGGGGACTCGAACCCCAGACCTCCACCGTGTCAAGGTGGCGCTCTAACCAACTGAGCTACGAGCCTACTGTGCGGACAGATTTTAGCACAGCCGCTAATTTACTGTGCGTGAGCCGCAATTTCTATTTTGCGTCCGCCGGATGAAGAAACGTTTCCACCGCATTCAAAAACATTCCCGGTTGATCCACAAACGTCATGTGCCCGCTCTTCGGCAGAATCACAATTTTCGATCCTGCGATTTTTTCGTGCATCACTTGTGACATGGAGGGATCGGATTCGTCGTGATCACCAGCGGTAATTAGCGTTGGGACGTGAATTGTGGAAAGGCGATCGGTATATTCAACGGACGCGAGATTGCCATCAATCACAAACTCGCCGTGGGAACCCCACATTTCGCGATACAAATCCCAAGAAGTATTGCCCTGCCCGATGGGATCGAAGTTTGGATCCGGATGATTCTGATAGAGATACGGAAAATATCCTTCGCCCCATGCGGCGATCATGTAGTCGGTGGTGTAGCGATTCTTCTCGTAATCTTTTCCGTGGCCGAATAATCCATCGGCTTCCATTTTTTTAATTCGGTCGCGCAATTCGGCCGGCATGTTTTGTTCCATGCGGACGAATACTTCGTTGATGGCGCGCGTGCTTGAAAACGTACTGCACAGAATCAGTTGCGTCAGATTCCGCTGATACTTCAGCGCATAGGCTTGCGCAAGAACTCCGCCGTAAGAATGGCCGAGCAGTGCGATCTTTCCGAGGCCCAACTGCGTGCGCACGGCTTCTACGTCCTCGACCATATTTTCGACGGTGTAGCCCTTCGGATCTTCAAGCTTCTCGGAGCGGCCCGAGCCGCGCTCGTCAATGAAGATGAGCTTGTTGTGGCGTGCGAGCGGCAGCAGATAGGGCAGGAAATAGTCATGCGAAGCGCCTGGGCCGCCGTGAACGATCACCAGCGGCGCGCCGCGGCCAATCGTCGTGTAATAGATGAGCACGCCGTGCGCGTCCACAAATCCTTCTTGTATCGGATAGACTGCTGACGCGCTTGGCGCGGCTGCGGGTTTCGTCTGCGCCGCGGCGCCAGTTGATGCGAATAGTGAAATCGTGGCGGCAATGCAAAACGCTACGCCCCTACGATGTGTATTCATGGTTCCCCCTTAGGCCTGCTCATCTTATTGCAAAAATAAGACGCAATCCGAAAGAATTGCGCTAGAATCTGTGCTCCGCCGTCGGCCTGCATCGTAGGTAACCGGCTTGGGAGCTCATACGTCATAATGGAAGCGGGAAGTTGCGGAACCGGCGATCCCCGCCCGTGTCGGAGCATGCCTTCCAATTTGGAAACCGGGCGACGCGCAGATACGTCGGTATAAAGCGGATTACACAGGAAAAGGTAGAACCCACATGAAATTACCCAGATTTATCAGTCAGCATCTGATTGCTACCACTCTCGGCGTAGTCGTCGTAGTCGGCGGCGGAGGCTGGCTTGTTGCTCGGAACCGCACGCCCGAAGTGAAGTATACGATGGCACCCGTGCGGAGAGGCAATATTACCGCGGTGGTCCAAGCGACGGGAACGGTAAATCCACTGACGACGGTGCCGGTCGGATCGTTCATCTCAGGCACCGTGCTTTTCGTCTTCGCCGATTTCAACACGCGCGTTCGCGCCGGACAAGTGCTCGCACA
>DATBYL010000341.1:0-2014 GCA_036513735.1 Candidatus Acidiferrales bacterium | reverse complement strand
CTGATGGTGTTGATTTCGCCGTTGTGCGCGACGAAACGGAAAGGCTGCGCGAGTTGCCACGACGGGCTGGTATTGGTGGAATAGCGCTGATGAAAAATGGCGAAGGGCGCGATGAAATCCTGGCACGCCAGATCGGCATAGAAAGCGGCAAGCTGCAGCGGCGTGAGCAATCCCTTATAAACGAGCGATTGCGAAGACAGCGAACAAAAATAAATACCGGAACCTGCACCGGATTCGACGCGTTTGCGCATCAGGAAAAGCTGGCGCTCCAGGTCGGCGGAGGAATCTTCGGTAACGAAAAAGCATTGCCGTATTAATGGCAACGTAGCCAACGCGCAAGGACCAAGCAGAGAAGGATAGGTGGGGACTTCGCGCCAGCCGAGACAACGCAGTCCCAATTCCGTGGCGGAGGATTCCACAGACGCCCGCGCAACGGCTTCCTGGCCCGAGGGAATGAACGCCATGCCCATTCCGAACGATTCCGGCAATTCAATTCCGCTTTCGCGGGTGCGTTTGCGGATGAAATCTTTCGGAATCGGCGTGAGGATTCCGGCCCCGTCGCCGCTCAGTCCGTCGGCGTCAACTCCGCCGCGATGACAAAGGCGCTCCAGCGCGGTGAGGGCGCGTTCCACGACGTCGCGCGAGCCGCTGCTCCCCAATTGCGCGATGAAACCAACTCCGCAGGCATCATGGTCCACTTCCGGTTTGGAACCCGAAGGCCGCATGGTACATAACTAACTCATGCGGAGCCATACAGTAAAACTCACAAAGCTGATGCATTGGATAGAAATTTTATGGCATCGGTCGCGCGGATGCATTCGATAGAAATTTCTTATGCATCGCGGGAAGGGCAGCAAATGCCCTTGTTTTGATGATTTTGTGGATGCGTTCGGCGCGGGAGAATGGCGGACTTTTGGGAGCGTCAGCGTCCGTGCCAGTACGTGTCCCACTTCATGTAGTTCGTCGCTACTTCGTGCACAATTCCCGCGACGGTCGCAAGGTTCGCGGCGACGTGATGTTCGAAACCGTTTTCGCAAATGTAACGCAGCAGTTTCTGCATGCGCGGAATCTCGACCACTCCGGCGCCGCCGAAAGTCTCCAGCGGATCATCCGTGAATCTGCCTTCGCCCACGTAGCCGCGAATCACGCCGTTCTCGTCATCCGTGGAAAAACGCGCGAAACTCATCGGCGCGGCCTTCACCTGACCCACGCAAGTTCCGAAGGTGTTATCTTTCCCCACCGTGCCGGCGATGATCTGCTGATAATCCATGCGCACTTGCTTAAAAAAGTGCTTAGGCAAATTGCTGCAATGGAAACAAACGGCCTTGTCCAGATTTTCGCCGTAATTGTTGTTCCAATCGAGCAAGGCGCTGGGCGTTTCGGATGCAAGCGCGAGCGCGTACATGCTCAGCGTGCCGCAGATATCGACTTCGCACGCGCTCGGCAGCAGTTCGTTACTCATCATGCTCATCACCGTGCAGGGCACCACGCCGAGATTTTCTTCAATCGAAGTCCAGCACTGCACCGCGCTGATGGTGACATGCGTGGCCTTCATCCATTCGTCAATCACGGCGCCCAATTTCGCCATTTTCAGCAGGGCGGCCGCGGGCACGCCACTGGTGGTGACGTAATTGTGAATGGCCTTCAGCTTCGCTTGCGCGACGTCGTCATTGTCCTTCATGCGCTCGATGCGACCGATTACCTCGGAAAGGTCCAGCGTCTCGACGGAGATTCCGGCCGCCTCCAGCAATTTTTCGCTGTAGCGCACAGTGTTGAACGCCGCCGGCCGCGCGCCGATGCTGCCAATGCGCAAATTCTGCAAGCCGCGATACACACGGCAAACGCCGGTGAACCACGCCAGGTCTTTCTTGAATTCCTCGGACCCGGGCGCGACGGTGTGAGAAGTGGTCAAAGAATACGGGATGCCGTACTGCCGCAAATTGTTGCAGGCGGACATTTTTCCGCAAAAACTGTCGCGGCGGTGCGCGATGGTCATTTTCGAAGGCGTATCGGG
>DATBYL010000340.1:0-13062 GCA_036513735.1 Candidatus Acidiferrales bacterium | reverse complement strand
ATGTACTGCAATTTGGCGAGTTGCCAATCACCGATTACGACTACGCTGGGCACATGCACCGTCAGCGCGAATACGGTCACCTGCAACCTGGGCACGATGCCAACCGGCACGACCGCTACGATCACGGTTCCCGTGCAGGCGCTCGTGGTAGGAAGCACCACGAATACAGTGAATGTGGCGGCCACGGAAGCAGATCCAAATCTGGCGAATAATTCCGCGAGCGTCACTGAAAATGTCCTGAACGCATTTCCTGTCGTGGACCATCTCGATCCAGCGGCCGTCGTCGCCGGGAATGGAAATCTGACGCTGAACGTCTATGGAGTGGGCTTCCTTCCGACGAGCGTTATCAAATTTAATGGCACCACGCTGCCATTTACTTTCTTCGACAACCAGGCGTGCGATGGCAGTGAAGTTGCCAACGCAATTTACTGCGCCGATTTGCAGATTGTAGTTCCAGCGGCGATGCTCACAACCGCGGGCGACGCAACAATCTCCGTAACAGACGGAACGAATTCATCGAGCATGACATTCACAGGATTTATCCAGAGCGCGTGCTCATTTAATGTTCTTCAGGGCGCGTCGTCTACTGTGAGCGTGATCTCAAGCGGAGAAATCGCTCAATTCACGACCCAAACTCTTGCCAACAATTGTCCGTGGACTGCCAGTTCGCAGGTTCCGTGGATTACGCAACTCGATAGCGATCTGGCGGCCGGCGGAAGCCGAAGCGTATCCGCCGTCGCAAGTTATTCTGTAGCGCCAAATACCACCGGCTCTCCGCGCACCGGCACGATCACTCAGGCGGGACAGGTAATTACATTCAATCAGGCTGCTGGCAGCACTTGCACTTACACGCTCACGCCGGGATCGATTGAACTTTCCAGCGCCGCGTCGGGTAATTCAATTACCGTGACGGCTTCCGATCCGGTGAATTGCCTGTGGCAACCGCAGTCATTCGCGCCGTGGATCACTGTAGCGGCCGCGAATACCGCCGTAACTGGGAGCGGGACTGTAAATTATTCCGTGAGCGCGAATACCGGAGGCCCGCGCGCGGGATCAATCGTTGTTGCGTCGGTTGGTGGGGGCGGAACAGTTTTCCAAATCGCGCAGGACCCGGCCAACAATTGTTTCTTTACGCTTTCTTCCACTGCCGGAAATTTCCCGACTAGCCCCGGTACCGGAACATTCGCAGTCACAGCATCACAACCAAGTTGCGCGTGGACAGCGAATTCGGATTCGGCGTTCGCCGCGATTACATCTGGAAATTCTGGAACAGGAAACGGCACCGTGAACTTTTCTCTCGCTGCGAACACCAACGGCGGACGCACGGCAAATATCACCGTAGCAAATTCGCTTGGATCATCGGCGAATTTCGCTGCAACTCAAGCTGGCGCATTTACTTGCAGTTTCACGCTGACTCCGGCTTCGGCAAATTTCCCCGCTGACGGCGGCACCGGCTCGATCGGTCTCGTTGGCTCGTATTCCTTCTGCATATTCAGTTCGCAATCCAATAATCCTGATGCGGTTCAGTTGTCCAATACCGCAGGCACCGCGTTCACCGTGGCGCAGAACACCGGCGCTGCGCGCGTTCTGACAATTACAATCGGATGCCAAACATTTACGATCAATCAGGCCGGCGCGGGCGCTGGAAATCCTGTTCCAACGGTGACGATACTTTCGCCAGCCAGCATTGCGGCGGGCGGACCAAATTTCACGCTGACCGTCAACGGATCAAACTTTGCAAGTGGAGCGACCGTTCTCTTCAACGGACTGCCGAGAGTTACAACATTTGTGAACGCCGGCCAATTGACCGCCGCGATTCTTGCGAGTGACATTCCGTTCGTGGGAACGGCTACTGTGGTCGTAACAAATCCAGTTCCGGGCGGCGGAGTTTCAAATTCCGTGAATTACAGCATCACTGGAACGAATCCAGTCCCGGCGATCACGACAATTTCGCCGACAAGCGCGAGCGCTGGAAATCCTGCATTTACATTGACGGTGAACGGAACGGGCTTCACTCCAACCTCTGTGGTGAGTTTTGGCGGCGCGGCGAAAACAACTACGTTTATTTCCGTTACGCAAATTACCGCTGCAATTTTGGCCACTGATATTGCTTCTGGTGGGACGCCCGCAGTGATCGTCACGAATCCTACGCCCGGTGGCGGGCCTTCAAATTCCGTCGCATTCAACGTGATCACTCCGGTTGTGACGATCACTTCGATATCACCAACGACTGTGGCGGCGGGATCAGGTGCGCTGATCCTGAGCGTTTTCGGCACAAACTTTTTGAACGGCTCGACCGTGAATTTCGGTTCGATTGCCGAGCCTACGGAGTTTGAGAATTCCGGCTTTCTGATCGGCGTTGTTCAAGCGGCGGACGTGGCCAATCCGGGCACCCCCCTGGTCACCGTCACAAATCCCGGCGGCACTCCGTCAAACGGGATCACTTTCACGATCACCGGAACGGGAAGCGGAAATCCTGTTCCAAGCATCAGTTCCCTTTCGCCGACGGGCCTTACGGCTGGATCGGCCGCATTCATGTTGACCGTAAATGGCGCGAATTTTATTTCCAGCTCGACTGTGAATTTTGGTGGCGCGCCGAAAGCTACAACATTTGTGAGCGCGACGCAGTTGATGGCGTCAATTCTTGCAGCGGATGTGGCGACGGCGGGCACGCCTGCTGTGAGCGTTACGAATTCGACGCCGGGCGGAGGTACGTCGAACTCGATTGGCTTTAATATCGGCGCGGCGTCGAATCCTGCGCCGACGATTATTTCGCTGGTGCCGAATTCTGCTACGGCGGGCGGGGCGGCATTCTCGTTGATTGTGAACGGGACGAATTTAATTTCTAGTTCGGTTGTGAATTTCAATGGCTCGCCGCGAGCGACGACATTCGTTAGTGGCGGACAGGTGACGGCGACAATTACGGCGGCGGATATTGCTGCGGCGGGGACAGCTTCGATTACGGTTACGAATCCGACGCCGGGCGGAGGGACGTCAGCTGCTGCGACGTTTGCGATTAATAATCCATTTCCTACGGTGACTTCGGTTTCACCGACGAGCGGACTGGCGGGCGGTGCGGCGTTTACTTTGACGGTGAATGGGACCGGATTTAATTCTGGTTCGGTTGTGAATTTTAATCACATCGCTCGCGTGACGACGTTTGTAAATTCAACGCAGGTTACGGCGGCGATTTTGGCGTCAGACATTGCAACGTCTGGCACCTTCCAGATAAACGTGACGAATGCCGCGCCGGGCGGCGGCACGTCGACGAATAATGTAACGTTCCAGGTAAATAATCCTGTGCCGACGATTTCTTCGTTATCGCCGACAAGTATCGCAGCGGGATCTACTGCATTTACGCTGACGATTAACGGAACGGGTTTCGTTAGCGGTGCAACACTTAACTTTGGCGGCGTCACCAGGGGAACGACGTTTGTTAGTTCAACTCAGTTGACGGCCTCAATTCTGCCGATTGATGTGGCAACCGTTGGAACGCCGGCGGTGATCGTTACGAATCCAACGCCGGGCGGCGGTGTGTCGAACTCCGTGAATTTTAATGTCACCACCGTGACGAATCCGGTGCCGACCATTAGTGCGCTTTCGCCGAATAACATCAGCGCTGGCTCCGCGCCGTTTACTTTGACGGTCACGGGTGCAAACTTCGTGAGCACTTCTGTCGTCGACTGGATCGGCGCACCGCAACCAACCACATTCGTGAACGCTACGACGCTGACGGCGACAATCTCCGCGGCTGATATTCAATTTTTCAACTCAAGCGTCCCGGTGATCGTCGTGAATCCTGCGCCGGGCGGCGGCACGTCGAATACATTTTTCTTTAATGTGACGACGCCTGTTGCGGAGCTGTCTACACTCGCGCCAAATTCCGCGATCGCTGGCGGTGCGGCGTTTAAGCTAACCGTGAACGGCAGCAATTTTGAAAATAACGCAGTCGTGCAATGGAACGGAAGCAATCGTACGACGACCTTTGTAAATGCAACTCAGTTGACGGCGGCGATTACCGCGGCGGACATCGCTTCGGTCGGAACTGCATCGGTGATCGTATTTAATCCGTTGCCGACTCCGGGCGGGGCAAGTGGCATTCGCACGCAAGGTGCGCCCGCGGGAACATTTTCAAACACGCTGATGTTCACGATTAACGCGTCAAATCCTGTGCCGACGATTACTTCGCTTTCGCCGAGTTCTGCGAGTGCGGGTTCTGCGGCGTTCACGCTCACTGTGAACGGAACAAATTTCATTAGCAGTTCAGTTGTGCAATGGAATGGAAGTCCGCGGACAACGACTTTTGTTAGCGCGACGCAATTGACGGCGGCAATTACTGCTGCGGATATTCAGACGGCGAATCTTTATCTGGTGAGTGTGGTGAATCCGACTCCGGGCGGCGGCACGTCGAACATTGTGACGTTCACTGCTACGACGCCGATTCCTGCGCTGACTTCGGTTGCGCCGAATTCGGCGATCGCTGGCGGCGCGGCGTTCACGATAACGCTGAACGGAAGCAATTTCATTAATTCGTCTGTTGCGCAATGGAATGGCGGCAATCGCACGACAACTTTTGTTAGCTCGACGCAGTTGACGGCATCGATCACCGCGGCGGATATTGCGGCGGCGGGAACTGCTTCGGTGCAAGTATTTACGCCGACGGTGGTTTTCAGCGGAGCGAACGCGCGGACGTATGGATTACCGTCGGGCGTTACATCGAATGCGCTGACGTTTACGATTACCGCGCCAAATCCAGTGCCGACGCTTACTGCAATTTCGCCGACATCGACTGGCGCAGGCGGCACGGCCTTTACGATGACGTTGGCCGGAACGAATTTCATTAGTGGATCGACGGCGCAGTGGAAAGGTGGCGCGCGAACGACGACGTTTGTGAGCGCGACTCAGTTGACAGCTGCAATTACTGCGGCTGACATCGTCGCATCAGGAACGGCTGCGATTACGGTTGCGAATCCGACGCCGGGCGGCGGAACGTCGAATTCGCTGACGTTCACGATTACGGATTTTAGTGTGAGCGCTACGACGGCTTCGCAAACTGTCACGGCAGGTCAGCCGGCGAACTTTACAATCGCGACGGCGACGGTTGGCGGAGCTTTCCCGGGCACAGTGACGTTCACTGCAAGCGGACTGCCGACTGGAGCGAGCGCGTCGTTTAATCCGTCGTCGGTTACGGCGGGAAGTCCGACGACGATGACGGTGACGACGACCGCGCGTGGATTGGCGCAAATTACTACGCCGCTATCGAACCCGAATAATCCGGCGCGCCCGCTGTGGCTATTTACATTGTTGATTTTGCTGACGCTGATGACGGCGCTCACGCTTGCGAGTGCCGCGAAATTTAGGAAACGCACAGCGCGTCGTTTACTTCCAATCGGCGCGTTTGCGTTGCTGCTGATTTCAGTTGGATATATCGGCGGCTGTTCCGGCGGCGGATTCCCGAAGGTCGGATCGGGCGGAACTCCGGCCGGAACTTACACAGTAATCGTGACGGGAACTTCGGGTAGCGACGTTCACTCGACGATAGTGACGTTGACCGTGCAGTGAGGCTGACTAAGAATGCCTCATCGGGCGTGATACGAAGTTCAGAAACTATAAAATGTTTTAAGGAATCGCTGGAACATCGAAAAATGTTCCACCGGCCAAAATTGTTTCGATGGCTACAATCAAATTTCGAGCAGCCTGCGATTTCAGAACGTAGCCTTGCGCGCCCGCATCGCGCACTTCCTGCCCGAGACTATCGGATTCATGCATCGTGAACATCAGGATGCGGCAGTTCGTACCGGATTTCGCAATTCGTCTGGCGGCTTCAAGTCCGCTCATCTTCGGCATTGTAATGTCGAGGAGGACGGCGTCGGGCGCCAAATCTCGAACTGCTTCCACAGCTTCTTCACCAGTCCTGGCCTGGCCACAAACTACCCAACCCGGCCTCGATTGACTGAGAAGGTTTCGGAGTCCTTCGCGGACGATCTCGTGATCGTCAACGATCAATATTCTGGGGCCCATGGGATTGACCTGTGCGCCTTCGATCTCAATCGGAGGCCTCAATTTGAATCTACGGCAGTGGCGCAGTTGCTTTGCAAAATAAAACCGCCGGCTTCGTTATGCCGAAGGCGAATCGATGATGGACGGCGCTTCCACAGGCACGGATGCGACGACCGTCGTGCCCCGAGGACTTGAAAGCAATTCCAGTCCACCACCGAGTTGACGCATGCGCTCTTCCATTCCGCGAAGACCAACACCGAGCGCGTGAAGCCCATCCTGCTTGAACTCCGACGACTGCTGAGTCGGCATTCCTTTTCCCTTGTCGATCACTTCGAGAATCGTCATGCCGCCTCTATTGAACAGACGGACGCTTGCTACTTCGCTTCCTGAATGCCGATGAACATTGGTCAAACTTTCCTGCAGAACCCGGAAGATCGCCGTCTCAACGTGACGCGGGAGCCGGGTGAAGTCCGGAGCGATCTCAAATGAAGTGCGAATTCCGCTGCGCTTAGAGAAGCCATCCAGGTACCAGGAGATCGCAGACTTCAAACCCATTTCTTCCAACATCGGCGGATAAAGCAGATACGCGATGGTCCGAACTTCCTTGATGCAGTCCTCGGTAAGATTCGCACAGGCGGCAATATTTTGATTGCGCGGATCGTGGCTGCTCAATCCAATCGTTCCCGGAAGTGAATCCAGTTTCATTTTCAAAACCGAAAGAGTTTGCCCGAGACTGTCGTGAAGATCTCTGCCAATTCGCCGCCGCTCTTCATCCTGGGTGCGAAGCAAGTGCAGCGAAAGCCGGCGAAGCGAATCTTCGGAGTCGTGCAATTCCCGCCGGGAATCTCGCAAAGCTTTCAGCACCAGCATTCGTTCTGTATTGTCCTTCGTAACCTTGCTGAATCCGAGCAGCTTGCCTTCATCATCTCGAATCGCCGTGATTACCACTGTGGCCCAGAATTTTGAACCGTCTTTGCGAACGCGCCAGCCTTCATCTTCAATTCGCCCGTCTCGCACGGCAATTTCAAGCTCGGCCGCCGGTTTTCCGGCCTGCAAATCTTCCTCCGGATAGAATTTAGAGAAGTGCTGTCCGATAATTTCCGAAGCTGAATAACCTTTGATTCGTTCGGCCCCTTGATTCCACGTGATGATTCGGCCATCGGGGTCGAGCATGAAGATCGCATAATCGCGCACCGCATCGACCATGTGCCGGAATCGTTCTTCAGACTCACGCAGAGCGACTGCGCTCTGAAGCACTTCTACTTTTTGTTCCAAATTCACAATGTCCTGTAAACGTTCCTTCTCGCTCTTCGGCGCGATGTGCCCTTCGCTGGGAACAACGAACGAGTGCGCTTCGCAGATCCTCAGAAAGGACGCGCCCAACTCTTCGCGGTTGAAGTCACTGATCGGATATCCACAGCGAATGCGGATGGAATGCAATTTGGCAATTTCATTCCACAAGCGCTCGAGTTCAATCGCCGCTTCGACTTTTCCATCGCTGCAAAGAAGCCCGACCATTTCTCCATATCCAACAATTGGACCGTCACTCTCCGCAGCGGTGCTGGCCAGCGAAAGGACGCTACCCACTAACTTCATGAAGAGCGCCTCGTCCGGCCAATCATTCACCATGAATTTGGATAAAGTTTCCGCGGCATCCAAAGCGATGTATCGCCCTTGTCTAGCCAACGATGCAACGTCGATTCCCTGCGCGGTCAGAAGTCTGGAAAGTCCTTCTCGATGAGCGCGAGTTGCGATCACCACAGCGGAATCTCCCGCGATCAGCGCCGGCCCGATAAAGTGATTCAAATCTTTAAGTAGGATCCTGTCGTCCTTATAAAATTGCACTGCGTGGCCGCCGTGGTCATCAGCTGTGGCCCTACGCATTGGTGCGCCGCTTTCGCGAGTGATGCTTGAAATCCTAGCGCTCATTAAGGTCTCCCAGCGGTTGTGAAGCTCCTACCGCCGCACTTCAAATCCTGCAACCCTGCAATCCTATACATACTCACTTGCCTATATTCTAAGGCGCTTCAGATGTGTCCAGCGCCAGTTTGAGCGTATTCCCTACAAGACGTTCACTCACTCGCTCTGAAACATCAGCCTGTCTACCTTCATCCTATATTGCCCTCCGGCCCATGCAATCAGGTGAACGCTGTAGAGTGGATGAATCGTTAAACCACCGCAAAATCCAGCAATTTTGGCTGAATTGTTAGCGATTGCATGCTCGACCTCATCGCACAAACCAAGTACAGACACAGCGCCAAAGCGCTACAGCGAACCACAGTTGGTGGTAAGGGGATGGATGTATTGTTGCGCGCCTCAGTCGAGCGTAAAAAGGTGACGCTGAGCGTGGCAAAGAATCGTGAATGCAGCCGAAAGGCGGAATCCCCGGTTCGTTTCGCCACCAAGGAGGATTCATGTTGCGATGGGCGGTCATATTTTTCATCGTGGCTTTGGTTGCCGCAGTTTTTGGTTTTCTGGGTATCGCGACTGCGGCAGTCGGTGTCGCGCGAATTTTATTTTTCTTGTTCCTCGTGCTTTTCTTGCTTTCTCTTGTCGGCGGCTTAATGCGGCGAGCATGAACTCTTCCCGACATAGATCGATCCACCGGGATCGATTTTTCAAATTATTAGTCGAGGAGGATTCATGAAGCCCGCGGCCCTAATGGGAGTGATTCTGATTATTCTGGGCGCAGTTGCTCTGGCGTATCAGGGAATCACTTACACAACGCACAAGAAAGTTTTGGATATCGGCCCGATTCAGGCCACCAAAGAGGAGCACAAGACAATTCCTTTGCCCCCGGTCCTGGGAGGAGTCGCATTGGTTGGAGGGATCGTCCTGATGCTTGGAGCAGGAAGAGAGACGCATAAGAGCTTCTAGTTTTTACGCCTCAACACTAAGCCCGCGAGCTGTTTCTTGCCCCCGAGGCTGGGTGACCGATCTGACCGGTTGCCCAGCTCCTTCCTTCTCAAAATAAAACGGTTCACTTGAAGGTGTTTAATTAAAACGTGAAGGCAAGCGCGTGCCGGCTCCAGAACGCGCTACAAGATGAACTGACTCTACGCTTCGATGATCTGATTTCGTACGGCGTACCGCACCAGTTCGCTCACGGTATGCAGTTGGAGCTTCCTCATGATATTGGCGCGATGCGTTTCCGCTGTTTTCACGCTGATATTCAAAGAATTCGCAACTTCCTTGCTGCTCTTTCCTTCGGCCAGTAATTGAACGATTTCACGCTCGCGAGAAGTAAGGCGGTCCTGAACTGTCTCCGGAACTTCCACTCGAGTGCCGCCAGTATTGTTGAAATTACTCAAAATAACTTCTGTGGCGCGAGGCGTAAAGAACGGTTTGTGCTTCGCAAGCGTTTCGACGGCCACGATTAAATCGCGGTCGGAATCGGACTTGATGATGTACCCGCGCACACCTGCCTCGACAATTTCGCGTATCAGTTGGTCGGAGAAATGCAGCGAGAGTATCAGCACTTCAGTTTCCGGCGATGCCTTCCGAATTCTGCGCGCGGCTTCGATGCCGTTTAGATCGGGCATGCTGATGTCCAGCACTACGATGTCGGGCTTTAGTTCTTCTGTCCGCGAGACTGCTTCACGGCCGGTTTGAGCTTCTCCACATATCTCCCAGCCAGCGTGCGTCTGAAGCAGCGTCTTGATTCCGCGCCTCATTAGATCGTGGTCGTCGGCAACAAGAATGCGCAGGGCCTTCATGAGTACCTCCAAGAAATTGAAATTGCGTGTAATGCTTGCCGGCTGGGATTGGCATATCTTAAATCCACATCGCTGAACCGCAAACAATTAAAAGACGCGCTGGCGGGCTCAGTCAGAAAGACGAGTGGTTGATTCTCATCAGCCGAAGTATACACAAGAATTGGACGGCTCGAGTTAGCTGTTTTCGCGTGACTCGACCCGCGCGATCTCGTTGATTCATCTAAAGAAAAAACGAACGGGGCGTTCACACCTCTACAAAAAGGCGCGGGCACACATACGCGAATTTTGTGAACAAAGTGAATCAATTAAACGCAATCCGCAAGACTTTCCCGCAATTGCTGGCGGGCGCGCATAATTCGGGACTTCACCGCGGATTCAGACAACTGCAGAAGCCGCGCGGTTTCCTTAATTTTCCGCTCCTGCATCACCAGCATCCAAACCACGGCGCGAGTGATGCCGCGAAGACCTTCGATCGATCTCCGCACACGGCGGGAGTTTTCCCACTTCATATAGAGCGCTTCGGGATGCATGTCATCGCCAGCTGGGAGCGTCTCAATCGGATTCTGTTCCTCTTCGGATTCGTCCATCGAAGAAAACCACAGTTTCTCGGAACGGCGCTTGCGAAGTTTCATCAGCGCCTCATTGATGGCGATTCTGGTGAGCCAGGTTGAAAACTGAGAATCTCCTTGGAACTGGCCGATGTGCGTGTAAGCCTTTAGAAGGCTTTGCTGAGAAGCGTCTTCAGCGTCTTCTCGATTCCCCGTAATACGCAGAGCGACGTGATAGGCGAGATGAGTATATGGACGGAGCAGCGACGAAAATGCTTTTTCGTCCCCCGCTTGCGCGCGCTGCACGAGAGTCGATTCATCAATTTGCTGGTGGTCGTCGGAATCTTGAATGCCTTCGGGGCCGTTTGAAATCTCCGCTTCGTCGAGTTCCAACACGTTGGATTTCACAGAATCACCTCGTTAAGATTGAAATTGAAATTAGGATCGTCCCGGTTGTAAGCGAACATTCGCGCCGCGCTGTGACCATGAAGATCAACTACAATTGCTTCTCCTCCACTGCGGTTTTCCGCAGCCTGCCGCCACATCTCGCGGTAGCGCTTGCCACTAAAATTGCGAAGGTGCCGGTTTCCCGTCTCGTTTATGAACAAGTTTCCCGAACCGCGTCCAATTGGAAAAACATGGCGGCAGGAGGAGGACTGAATCTCCGAGGCGGAAAGACCGGCATATGAATGATCAAAAGTATGAATGGTCATCACAATACTTCTCATTTCAAAAGCCCCCACTCCTGTGTCCGCGCTAAAACTAAAGGCTAAGGGCTAAATCGTCCATCGGAGGCATGCTGTAGGTTCCTAGGGGAATCGCTGTATTTTGACGGCGGCGGTCGTAACTCTGGCCGTAAGTCCTTATTTGGCAAAGTGATATGGCGGACCTATCACGACGCAAAACTGCAATTTATTGCCGTTTTGGGCCCTCAAGTCTAATTCCCCACGGATATACGCGAGAGGCTGTATTGAGCAAAAGGGCCGGACGGCGTAGAAAGTGAGGCGGAGCGGGATTTTTCCAACCGCGCGAACGTGCCGCGGAAGCGAGATCGAGATTGTCGAAAAAATTCTGCGTAACGCGATAAGTCTTAATTGAACGAAAGGAGATACATAATGAAACGTTTGATAGCACTTGCAGCGGCATTTTGTTTGATTTTCATCGCGTCGGTTATGACGCCTTCAGCGAACGCACAGAACGGAGACCGCAAGTCCGTCGTCACCTTTAGCGAGCCAGTGGAAATTCCCGGCGGCACAGTTTTGCCGGCGGGCACTTACTTCTTCAAACTGTTGAATTCGGACTCCGGCCGCTGGGTCGTCCAGATTTTCAACGAGAACCAAACTCACACTTATGCGACGGTCATCACTGTTCAGGATTTCCGTTATCATCCGACCGATAAGGGCGTAATGACGTTTGCCGAGCGTCCAGCCGGCGAACCGCCAGCAATTAAGGAATGGTTCTTCCCTGGAGAAAACTTCGGCCGCGAATTTGTTTACTCGAAGAACCGCGCGCTGCAGCTCGCAAAGCAAGTGAATGAGCCGGTTCTCTCCATGCAGAACGACACCGCCGAAGTAACGCCTCAGACTCCTGTGACGGCATATTCCGCGACGGGCGAAGAAGTTGCGCCATCAACCGTCGTACAAACCCAGGCTCCAGCTCCTGCGCCCGCGGCCCCGGCCACAGTAGCCGCGCCGGTGCAGGACACAACACCCGCTACCGATTTGCCATTGCCGAAGACTGCCAGTTCAGATCCTGCAATCGGACTAATTGGGTTGCTCGCAATGGTTGGAGCGGTAGGTCTGGCGATTCGCCGGCGGCGCTCCGCGTAACTTGACCGTTTCACACATGCTTGCGCGGACGGAACTTTGGTCCGCGCAGGCGTGTTGTGGTCGACGTAAGCGTCGACATACACGAAGCGGCGAGTTAGACTTTTACAAAAGAGAATCCAGCACCATGAGGATTAATTTATCCATCACCGGATGCTTATTTGTTTCGAGTTTAGTTTTCTTCGCACCGCACTCTCTTCAATCGCAATCAGTGCCGCCTCCGCCGCCAGATCAAAATAACTCAACCGCGAAAATTAAAATGACGGTCGGACTCGTCGTCCTTCATGCCACAACGGAAAATCACAAAGGTGTGTCCGTCTCCGGTCTCGACAAAGATAATTTCCAGGTTTTTGAGGACGGCGTTGCTCAGCACATCGAGCATTTCAGCCACGCCGATATTCCCGTCACCGTAGGTCTTGTGGTAGACGGCAGTGGCAGCATGCGCCCCAAGCGTAACGATGTAATTGCCGCCGCGAAAGCCTTCGTCCAATCCAGCAATTCCAATGATGAAATGTACGTTGTAAACTTCAACGAGCACGTTTCATTCGGCCTTCCGGAAGGCCTTTTCACCAATAAAATTACTCCGATGCAGCTTGCCATCGAACGCAGTCCCGTCTCCGGCAAGACGGCGCTCTATGACGCGATTTCCGTGGGACTCGATCGCCTGAAACTCGGCACTCTCAACAAGAAAGTCCTCATTGTGATCAGCGATGGTGGCGACAATGCCAGCACGCACACACTAAAAGAAATCATGACGCAAGCCGTTGAATCCAACGCCGTCATTTACACCATTGGCCTGTTCGACGAATCCGATATGGACCGCAATCCCGGCGTGCTGAAGCAGCTAGCCCGCGCCACCGGCGGCGAATTTTTTCAGCCCGAAGCAATTGACGCCGTAATTCCGATCTGCGCGCATATTGCTACAGACATCCGCAACCAGTACACCATCGCGTATACGCCCACGAACGCAGC
>DATBYL010000339.1:0-2162 GCA_036513735.1 Candidatus Acidiferrales bacterium | reverse complement strand
CGTGACTGGTCTGGACAAAGATGTCGACGAAACTTTTGAGACGCCGGTTACGCGGCGCGGGCATGCGTTCCGCGCGTACATCACAATCATCGAAGGCTGCGACAAAGCGTGCACGTATTGCGTTGTTCCATTCACGCGCGGACCGGAGCGCAGTCGAACAAGCGCGAGCGTGTTGGAGGAAGCGCGGCATCTGGCTAACGATGGCTACACGGAAGTTCAGTTGTTAGGCCAGACGGTGAATTCCTATGCGGATCCTTCGCCGGCGCGAATGAGTTTTAGCGAATTGCTTCTGGCCGTAGCGGATGTGCCGGGAATGAAGCGCGTGCGATTCACAACTTCGCATCCGAATGATTTTAGCGCCGATATTGTGCGCGCGATTGAATCGAATCCGGTGCTGTGCGATCACGTGCATTTGCCGGTGCAGTCGGGGTCAACAAAATTACTGCGCGCGATGAAGAGGACTTACACTCGCGACGAATACTTGTCAAAAATTTCTTTAATACGCGGGGCATTCCGCGAGATCAGCATTACCTCGGACATTATTGTTGGCTTTCCCGGCGAGACTGATGAGGATTTCGCGGACACGCTGAGCTTGCTGGACGTGGCGCAGTACGATAGCGCGTTCTCGTTCACATATTCTCCGCGGCCGAACACTGCGGCGAAAGATATGCCGGACGCAATTCCCGAAGAAGAAAAAGTTCGCCGGCTTGCCGTGCTCCAGGAACGTCAGCGCGAGATTCAAACCTTGCGGAATGAGAATTGCGTTGGCAGGCAATATGAAGTGTTGGTTGATGGCCTGCGCAAGAAGGACGCTCGCTGGCTGGGACGCACGACGACAAATCAAATGATAGATTTTGCTTCGCCGCGCACGGAACTTCTGGGACAATATTTGAAAGTTCGCGTGACGCGTGGTGGGCCGGGATGCATGTACGGCGAACACGTCGTCGAGCAATAGCAGCCCAGCTGATTTTTTCTGTATATCGGGAGGGCCACTGTGGAAGTTGAAATGAAAATCCGCGGACTGATGATGGACCCTTCTACAAATATGCCAATCGTGGTGCTGAAGGATGCTCAAGGCTCCGCGATTCTGCCGATTTGGGTGGGGATTTACGAAGCGAACGCGATCGCATTGGAAATTGAAAAGGTGCAGACTCCGCGTCCGATGACACACGATTTACTGAAGAATGTTTTGCTGGGGTTAGATGTGCGCGTACAGAAAGTTGTGGTGAATGAATTGCGCGAAGACACTTTTTTCGCCTTGATCTGGGTGGAGCGGAACGGCGAAATGATGTCGATTGACTCGCGGCCGAGCGATGCGCTGGCGCTGGCGTTGCGCGTGGATTGCCCTATCTTCGTAGAAGATGAAGTTCTGAAAAATTCCAAAGTGTCCACGGCGATTTCCGAACGTAACACGAGCGAAGAAATGCGTAAGTGGCTCGAAGGACTTTCCGACGAGGATTTGGGCCGTTATAAGATGTAGAGTCGGAAGGCTGACTGAAAATTGTAGCTGTTCCGAACTTAACCCCCAGCCAAGTTGAAAATTCTGTGGAAAAGCGATTTTCCGCTTGCGCTGGTGGTAAGGCGTATGTAGATTGTAACTACCAGTATGGGTGGCCGGGGGGCGAACGTCTATATATAGTTGTGCGTTTGCGGGCCGCTCATTGAAGTGAATTTCGGATTTGGAAAGTTCCTCAGGAGGTATCGAGGAAAATGTTTGGCGCATTCGCCCGTAACTGCGCGGGCCCACTATGACGGCGATTCTGACCATCTCTAATCAAAAAGGTGGCGTCGGCAAGACCACCACGGCGATAAATTTGGCCGCCGCGATTGCCATGCGCAATAAGCGCACGCTGCTGATCGATTTGGACCCGCAATCAAATTCCACCATCGCATTTTTTGACTCGAAGGAAATTACTTCGTCCATGTTCGACGTGTTCGGCGATAGCCGCATGGAACTGGCGAACGTAATTAAAAAAGCGAAAGACGCGAATTTGTGGGTCGCGCCCGCAAAACTCGCGCTTGCAAAATTGGAGCAGCAACTTTCCGGACAGTTCGACGCGCCTTACCGGCTGAAGGACGCTCTCGGCCCAGTCCTGAAGGACTACGACTATATAGTTATCGACACGCCGCCGGCACTGGGAATTCTGACGGTGAATGCGATG
>DATBYL010000338.1:0-3124 GCA_036513735.1 Candidatus Acidiferrales bacterium | reverse complement strand
CGTCGGAGTTGAATTCGCTTCCATGTTCAACTCTTTCGGTTCTGAAGTAACAATTTTGGAAGCGCTGCCGCGCGTCGTGCCCCTCGAGGACGAAGAAATTTCCGCGCAGCTCGCAAAGGCATTCACCAAGCGCGGAATTAAAATTCAGACCGGCGCGAAAGTGCAAAGCGTGGTCGTCGATAAAAAGAATACCAGCGCCGCCGTGACCTACACCGACTCGTCCGGAAAAACTCAAACGGTAACCGCTGAAAAAGTTTTGATTGGCGTGGGCCGCTTGCCCAAGACGGAAAATCTCGGCCTTGAAAAAACAAAAGTTAAACTCGAGCGTGGATTTATTCACACCGGCCCCTACATGGAAACAGACGAGCCGGGACTTTACGCCATCGGAGACATCGTCGCCGGAATGCCGCAACTCGCGCACGCCGCTTCTATGGAAGGAATCACCGCCGTCGCAAAAATGTCCGGCCATCAAATGCCGCCTGTGGACCGCTTGAAAATTCCCGGCGCCACATATTGCGAACCGCAAATCGGTTCCGTGGGCCTCACCGAAAAAGCCGCGCGTGATGCCGGTCACAAAGTGAAAGTCGGCAAGTTCCCTTTCCTTGCGAACAGCAAAGCTTCCATCCTCGGCCAGCACGACGGATTTATTAAAGTAGTGGCCGACGAAGCTTACGGCGAAATTTTGGGCGTGCACATCATCGGCCCGCTCGCCACTGAAATTATCGCCGAAGCTGTGACTGCAATTTCGCTCGAAGCCACGGTGGACGACATGATGGCCATCGTTCACGCGCACCCCACAGTTTGGGAAGGGATGGGCGACGCGTTTGCCTCAGTAAAAGGCTTGGCGATTAACGCGTAACGCGAATTGTCTGTAAAATATTTTTCGTGAACGACATGAATGAATGTTTGGTTGTGGATCTCGGATTGATCGGCTATGAACGGGCGTGGGATTTGCAAAAGCGCATCGTGGCCGCGCGAAAGCTCGCGCTCATTCCCGACGTGCTTCTGCTCTGCGAGCATCCACACGTAATCACCATGGGCCGCAATGGGCGCGCGGAACATTTGCTCGCATCCGATTCAGTGTTGCGCGCGCGCGGCGTGGAATTTCGCGCCACCAATCGCGGCGGGGACATTACCTATCACGGCCCCGGACAAATCGTGGCCTATCCGATTCTGAATCTCGCGGAAATTCGGAGCGATGTCGGCTGGTACGTCCGTCAACTGGAAGAAGCCATGATCCGCACCAGCGCGGAATACGGAATCACCGCCGGGCGTCGCGAAGGCCGCACCGGAATTTGGGTAAAGGTAGCCACTGAAGCTGGAATTACCGACGAAGAAAAACTCGGCGCAATCGGCGTACACATCAGCCGGTGGGTAACTTCTCACGGACTGGCGTACAACGTCTCGACCGATTTAAGGTTTTTCGATTTAATCGTGCCCTGCGGCATCGCCGGGAAACGCGCAACTTCATTAAAGCGTTTATTGAATCACGAAGTTGAAATGAATGAAGCAAAGCCGCGATTAGTTCAGCACTTGGGCGAATGTTTCGGACGCACGATGCGCGCAATATCGCCGGCGGAACTGGAAATCGCGCTCGCCGCACAGGAAACTTCGGTAGCAGTTGCTTGAAGTAGTCAGTTGAACTTGCAAGTTGTGAGTTAAACTAAAAAAGCTGCAACACACGAATTGGCCGACACACGGCGATAGGGAGCGCATGGACGTTTCGCTCACGAAAAAACAGAAACTCGAGCTCTATTACTTCATGACGCTCAACCGGTCGCTGGAAGACCGGCTCGTCAATCTTTTCAAACAAAATAAAGTTGTCGGCGGCCTTTACGGAAGCCTCGGACAGGAAGCTACTTCTGTGGGGACTGCGTATGCCTTAGGCCCCGGCGATTGGATTGCCCCGATGATCCGCAACGTTGGGGCGCTGTTGGTTCGCGGATATAAACCTCGCGATATTCTCACGCAATATATGGCGCGCTACACTTCGCCCACGCTGGGCAAGGACGGCACCAGCCACTTCGGCGATCTAAAAGTTCGCCACGTGGTCTCTCCAATTTCCATGCTGGGCGATTTAATTCCGGTGATGACGGGCATCGCGATGGCTGGAAGATATCTGGGACAAAAAATTGTGGCCATGACCTGGATCGGCGACGGCGGAACTTCCACCGGCGCATTCCACGAAGGAATGAATCTCGCCGCCGTGCAAAAAGCTCCATTCGTTTTGATCATTGAAAATAATGGCTGGGCATATTCCACGCCCGTGGGCCGTCAGGTTCCAATAAAAGACTTGGCCGATCGCGCGAAAGCGTACGGAATTCAAAGCTACATCATGGACGGCAACGACGTGATTGCCGTTTACGAAACCACGAAGAAAGCTGTTGACCAATGCCGCGCCGGCGACGGCCCGGTGATTATCGAATCGAAAACTATGCGCATGCGCGGCCACGCGCAGCACGATCCCGCCGAATATGTTCCCAAAGAAATGTTCGCGAAGTGGAAAAAATTGGATCCGCTGGAGCGCTACGAAAAATATTTGACCGAAAATAAATTGTGGGATGAGAAAACCAAGAAGGAAATTGATACCCGCATTGACCGCGAACTCACCGCCGAACTGGAAATCGCGGAGAGTGGACCGTTTCCTCCGGCGGAATTGTCCGAGCAAGGCGTGTACTGTGACGGCTGCCACGAAATCGAAGCGACATGGAATCGTCCGAAAAACGAATTGATGCCGCCGAAGTCAAGCGTTGAACCAGTCTGGAAGCTAAGCGCCGTGGGAGAAATCGAGCAGGGCGAGGCGCGCGGCGCGGCTGCGACAGATGAAGTGACATCCGGCGGGCGAGTTTCCGTTGACGCGAAGCCGCATTTCGATGCTCCGGCTAAATCAGTTCAGAAATCAAAAACTGCGAAACCCGCACCAACAAAACCCAGCGCGAAGAAATCTGCCGCGCGAAAGAAGAGGAGCTAACGATGGCTCAAGTTACGTTCCTCGAAGCAATTCGCCAGGCGCTTTTTGAAGAAATGGATCGCGATCCCGCCGTGGTAATGATCGGCGAAGATATCGGCGTTTACGGCGGCGCTTTCAAAGTGACCGCCGGATTGTTGGAGCGTTTCGGATGGG
>DATBYL010000337.1:0-2875 GCA_036513735.1 Candidatus Acidiferrales bacterium | reverse complement strand
TTTCGACGCGAGCCGATGGAACATTGGAACTCCGGTGCGAGACACGTTCGGTTACCCGGCAAATTCACATTGGCGCGCCGCGCACGGATCAAAATATTTCCTTTGTGCCGATTGACGTGAAGCCGGACCGGCAAATTGATTTCGGTCTACTGGCGACGAAAGAGGGATGGAGATTGCTCTCCATCGGCGTGCTGATGCTGGACTTCGCGCAACTTCAACCCGAATGGGACGCGCAGGACATGGCCGACCGCGAAGAGGTAGCGATTGAGGCGCTGCATAAAATTCGCGCGGCGATTGATACGTATCAGAAGGCGTTTGAAAAATTGCCGGAGACACTTGCTCAACTTGGGCCTGCGCCAAAGGAAGGAATTTCTCCGGACGCGGCAGGATTAATTTCGGCGGAACTGGTGGCCGGAGCCGTTGAAGGATACGCGCTGCGTTATCGAGTTGTACGTGCAGGCTCGGGAAACGTGGATACGCAATTCGAGTTGGCGGCAACGCCGACGGAATACGGGAAGAGTGGCAAGCGGTCTTTCTATATGAGCGAGACCGGGAAGTTGCGCGGCGCGGACAAGGCGGGCGCGCCGGCCACGATCGCGGATCCGTTGATTGATGAAACGGCGAGCAAGCAGACGCCGCAGTAGGCACTGAACAATTTTGACGAGTGCGTGGCGGATGCGTAACTGATGCGTGCAATTTTGGCGCGTGGCGCTTGCCGCATCGCGGGCTGTGGCCCAAGATGGAGATCCCTCTCAACTACGGCGTTGCGCAAATGCAGATGCCGTCCCTTCCAGAAAACTTGGAGTGCATTTGCTATGGCGGGAGACTCATACAAATATGCGACAACACTTGCGCGCCCCGTGGAGAAACAAAACGAACGGCGAAAAATTCCACGTTACGCGGTGAATGCGGATTCCGAAGTGGAAGAGCCGCGCGTGCAGGCGAAAATCAACGGACGAATGACGGATCTAGGATTGGGCGGTTGCTACGTGGACGCGATGATGACGTTTCCGGTGGACACGGTAGTCCACATGCGCATGATGCGCGAGGATTTGAAATTCGAGGCGGATGCGAGAGTGATTTTTTCCAAGCCAGGGCTGGGAATGGGCTTGATGTTTACGGACTTAACCGCGGCGCATCAACGATATCTGGCGGAATGGGTGGATGAACTTTCCGGGACGGAGCGAATTGCAGCGCCGGCTACGAGAAGCACTCCGCTGAACGACGAAGAAGCGGGTATGCGGAGCGAGCAGACCGTGGTGCAACAACTGATCACACTATTGATGCGCAAGGCGGTGGTAACGCCGGCGGAATATGAGGAATTGTTGCGCGCGATCGGCAAGCAAGTGCGAAATAAGTAGGGAAATTAGGTGGGTTAGGCAAGACTGCTGTGCCATTTTGAGAAACCCCGAGGGTATGTTAATCTGCGTTTCGGCTCGCTAGAGCGAAGGTTTGAAGTCCCGGCTGACGGTCGTTCCGCTTTACTCGCGTAATCCTTTTGACGGTTCCCCGGGGAACATCCTTCTTCGCTTTCAGCGCATGACCACGGTACCGGATTGCAGACCATGAGCAAACAAGCGGCAACTCAAGCTATGGAAATCAAGCTGGCGCATTCTCCAGATTCCGACGACGCGTTCATGTTCTACGCGCTGGCAACCAATAAGGTGCGGAGCGAAGGACTGAAATTTACGCACGTGCTGGCGGATATTGAGACGCTGAATCGAGCGGCCGACACGGAAACGTATGACGTGACGGCGGTGAGTTTCGCTTCGTATCCATATTTGAAGGAAAAGTACGCGCTGCTGGATTGCGGCGCGAGTTTTGGCGAAGGTTACGGCCCACTGATTGTTTCTCAGAAGCCTTTGAAACGCGAAGATCTGGCAGGAATGCGCGTGGCCGTGCCGGGATTGCGCACGACAGCTTATTTGACGCTAAAATTATTCGAGCCGCGGATTGAGCCGGTGGTAATCGCGTTCGATAAAATTGTGGATGCGGTGCGTGAAGGCGCTGTGCCGGCGGGATTGCTGATTCACGAAGGGCAGTTGCTTTTTCCGCAGGCTGGATTGCATCGAGTGGCAGATTTGGGATTGTGGTGGCAGGAACAACATGGAATGCCGCTGCCGCTAGGCGGGAATGCGGTGCGTCGCGCGCTGGGAATTGACGTGAGCCGAAAGATTGCGCTGGCGATTCGAGATAGCGTCAGCTACGCGCTGGAACATCGCGACGAAGCTTTGAATTACGCGATGCAATTTGCGCGCGATATGGAAACGGAAGTGGCGGATCAGTTTGTCGGGATGTATGTGAACAACTGGACGCTGGGATACGGTGACAAGGGACGGCACGCAGTGCGTGAACTGTTGCGGATGGGTGCGGAAGCTGGATTGGTACCTGCAGTGGGCGAAATTGATTTTATTGGCGCGGAAGCGGAATAGTTTGCAGCAGAGTTTATTCGGCTATTGGCTTTTTCGATGCGGAGGGCACTCTAAACAACACCACTTTTCATCCACGTAGTGAACAATCTTCAGTAGCGGGTTTGTGCGGCGCGGCTGACTGCGGCACGCACGAATCGCAAACACGGAATCCGAACGGCGAGCAAGGAATCAATCCGCAGATAGATGTTGGACGCACGTTGAATAAGCGCGCGAGCGAAGCGCATCCAATGGTGAAAGTTTCCGCGAGCGATAAGAATTCGACGAAGAAAATGAAGAGTCCGGTTGAACAATCCCGAATATTAGACGAGCTGCTGCGCGAGCGGATACTTGTGCTTGATGGCGCCATGGGCACGATGATCCAGAAGCGCGATCTTTCGGCCGCAGATTTTGGCGGGGCGAAGCTGGAAGGCTGCAACGAGAATCTTGTGATCACCCGGCCTGAC
>DATBYL010000336.1:0-13204 GCA_036513735.1 Candidatus Acidiferrales bacterium | reverse complement strand
AAATTGCGACGGCGCGTCCAGATCGCATTCACTGGCTGATGGTAGCGATTGAGCGCGGCTTGACCGACAAAGAAATTTGCGAGCTGACGAAAATCGATCCGTGGTTCAGCGCGCAGATGCGCGAAATTATTGACGTCAATCGCCGCGCCGCGCACGTGACGCTTGAAACTGTCACGCCGGAATTGCTGCTGGAGGTCAAGCGCGTCGGGACCAGCGATGAGCAATTGGCGCAGATATGGAAGACAACTCCGACCGCGGTGCGTTTGCAGCGCACGAAAATGAAAATCGCACCGGTATTCAAACGCGTGGACACTTGCGCGGCGGAATTTGAATCGTTCACGCCATACATGTATTCGACGTATGAGGAAGAAGACGAGTCAGATCCGACGAAGAAGCCGAAGATTTTAATTTTGGGCAGCGGCCCGAACCGCATCGGGCAGGGAATTGAATTTGATTATTGCTGCTGCCACGCATCATTTGCGCTACGCGAAGATGGCTACGAAACAATCATGTTGAATTGCAATCCGGAAACGGTTTCCACGGATTACGACACTTCGGATCGCCTGTATTTTGAACCGCTCACGCTGGAAGACACGCTGGCAGTCGTCGAAAGGGAAAAGCCGCAGGGTGTCGTCGTGCAATTCGGCGGGCAGACTCCGCTGAACCTTGCAATGGAATTAAAGCGTTGCGGAGTTCCCATCATCGGCACGCCGCCGGAAAAAATTGATCTTGCCGAAGACCGCCGCAGATTCGGCCGTCTGCTAGAAGAATTAAATATTCCGCAGCCGCGCGCAGGCACCGCGCTGGTTCCTGAAGAAGCGGTTCGCGTCGCATCTGAAATCGGTTTGCCAGTATTGGTGCGCCCAAGTTACGTGCTCGGTGGCCGCGCGATGGTAATCGCGTACGATCTCGACACAGTGCAATCTTACATGGCTCAAGCCGCGCTCATGGGTCCAGCGCGCCCCGTATTGATCGACCAGTTTCTCGAAGAGGCAGTTGAAGTAGACGTGGACGCCGTTGCGGACGGAACCGATGTGGTCATCGGTGGAATTATGGAGCACATCGAAGAAGCCGGCGTGCATTCTGGCGATTCGTCGTGCGTCCTGCCTCCGGTCACGCTCAGTGCTGAAGTGCTCGATCGGATTCGCCAGTACACGCAGAGACTTGCTACCGCGCTGGGTGTAGTCGGCCTGATGAATGTGCAATACGCAATTCAGCGCGACACCGTTTACGTGCTGGAAGTAAATCCGCGCGCCTCGCGAACAGTTCCGTACGTCAGCAAAGCTACAGGAGTGCCGCTCGCAAAAGTGGCCGTGCGCTTGATGGCGGGCAAAAAATTACGCGATATGAAATTGCCTGTGATTATTCACAACGGCGTTGCAGAGCTTGCGGTGCGAGATTATTTCTCGGTGAAGTCCCCGGTTTTTCCATTCAGCAAATTTCGCGGGGTGGACACGATTCTTGGGCCGGAAATGCGGTCCACGGGCGAAGTGATGGGCATCGCGAAAACTTTCGGGCAGGCATTTGCGAAAGCGCAGCTCGCTGCGGGACAAAAGCTGCCGCGTTCGGGAACAATTTTTATCAGCGTGAATGATCATGATAAGAAACACGTCGCCACACTTGCCGCCGATCTCGTCGCGATGGGATTCCGGTTGATTGCTACTCGCGGAACTGTTTCGGCGCTGCAAGCAGCGGGCGTGACAGCCGAAGCTGTGTACAAGGCCAACGAAGGCCGCCCGAATATCGTGGACCTTGTGAAGACCGGCAAAGTGGATCTGATCATCAATACTCCGCTGGGCCGCGAATCGTTCTACGACGAGAAATCGATTCGCCGCGCGGCCATACGTTACAATATTCCGTGTCTTACAACGCTTTCTGCCGCCCGTGCGGCGGCTCGCGGAATGCATTCGCAAATCGAAGACACGTTTGAAGTTTTCGCGCTGCAAGATCTGCACGCCCGCAAGGCGGCACAGGGCCAGTCTTCATAATATCGTCACGCTAAGAAAGTAAGAAAAGGAATTACGCGATGGAACTTCGTGGAATATTCGCACCAATCACTACTCCGCTCTCTGCCGATGGCCTTGCGCTGGAGCATCTGAAAATTAATTTTGCTGCCTACAACAAAACGAAACTCGCTGGATACGTGGTTGGTGGCTCGACGGGCGAAGCAATTCTGCTTTCATCGGACGAAACCGACCGCGTGCTCGCCGCCGTAACCGAACTTGCCGCACCCGGGAAGATTCTGGTGGCCGGAACGGGCACGGAATCGCGCGTGGAAACAATCGCGCGCACTCGCCGCGCCGCCGCACTCGGATACAAAGTTGCGCTGGTCCGTACGCCTCACTATTACAAACCGCTTATGACCCACACCGCGCTGCTGGAATTTTTTCGCGGCGTGGCGGATGCCTCTCCGATTCCAGTTCTTGTTTATTCCATTCCACAATTCACCGGCGTAGAAGTTCCCGCCGAACTCGTGGCGCGCCTCGCCGAGCATCCAAATATTTGCGGAATCAAAGAAAGCTGGGGCAAATTGTCCGTGGTGCGGGAAATTATCGCCGCCGCGCCAAAACATTTCCAAACGCTCGTCGGCTCCGCCGCCATCATTGAGCCCTCGTTGAAGCTGGGTGCCGTCGGCGCAATACTCGCGCTGGCTGACGTCGTGCCGGATATGTGCGTGGAATTATACGAAGCCGCGCTCGCGGGAAATTCCGCAAGAGCCGAGGAAATTCAGAAACAAATCGCGCCAGTGGCGCAGAAATGCGTCAGCGAACTGGGGATTGCGGGCGTGAAATTTGCGATGGATCGGTTGGGAATGTTTGGCGGGTCGGTCCGCAGCCCGTTGCTGCCGCTTAACGAAGAAAAGAGATCCGCGGTGATTTCAGCGCTCGCTACATTGCACGTTCCCGCGGCGCGTTAAGCTATCGCATGGTTCGTGCGCGCTAGATTCACTCCGGCGGATTTAATTTGTAGGTGGAGCAACAGCAGGTTGGCTGAAAACTTTCGCCAGTGGAATATCCACCGAACCAATCGTGCCGGTCGAAACATCCCGCACCACAATTCGCAGTTTTGTCGCTTCATTTTTCAGCGGGACGTCCCGCGTGATCTTTACTTCGCCACGCTGATTCTGCGAGTACTCTTCAGGCGTAAGGCTCGTCGTGAGTGACTGCGTACGCGCGCTCGTGGGTTTTCCGTCCGCGGCAAATTGCAACCAGACAATTTGCAGATCGTCCATCCAAAGATCGCCAGTCTTCTTGAAATGGAGCCGGTTGGAATCAACGCCAATCCGCACCGAAATCTGCCGCATTCCGTTAGCGGTTCCCGGATGCGTTTCGACTGTCAATCCTAAATCCGTATCCTGAAAGGGACTAGACATCGCATCCTGCATCATCTGCTCAACGCGCAGTGGATCCGTGGACGCGTCCGGAATCGCGAAGTATCCCATTCGAAAGCGCACGTCAACGCCCGGACGATTCACCTCAACTTTTATGGTGTGAAATGTTCCGTCCCACTGCGTATCGGCCGGATAATAATCCAGCACGTAAGAATCGCGCGAATCATCCACCGCCTGACGCACAGAATATTCAATGTCATTCGAGTTGTAGAACGCGCGGCCGCCAGTCCGTTCGGCGAGTACGATCATCGTGTCGAAATTTTCACGCGACGGAGCCGGCTGAGTTGCGTTCATCGGGCGACGGCTTCGAGCAGGCGATCCCGGCATCGGCGTCGGCGAACGTTTATCGGCGGAAACATTGGAGGCGCCGATCAAGCCGCGCGCATCCACGGGATAAATCGCAAGATTTGCATTGTTCACCGCTTCAGAAGCCGCTTCGAGTTCTTTCTGAAAAGTTCGGAACTGCACGGTGTTGTCCGGGCCAGCGGTAATTGATTGCGGAGACCCACCGCCCGATGACCCGGTTCTCCCCTGTGGGTCATCCGCCGAACTTCCGGTGCCGATCTGAAATGGAAATGATCCAGAAACCCAAACTAAATTTTTGCGGCCGGGAACACTTGCCACCGAGTTTGCGATAGCCGCCATCACGTTCGCAGTCATCTCGGCGCGATTTATGGTTTGCATGTCAGCGGCGTGCTGATTTGCCGAATCGATGAACGCATCAATGTTGTCGTTCCCCGTGTCGGACGGCTGTACTTCGGCTGCGCTTGGCTGATAGGCGTTCGTACCTTTCTTGGATTGATCGAGCGCCGCCAGCAGGGAATGAATGTCGTTCGTGAAATCGTGAATGACGTAAAGATTTGTTGAAAGTCCATAAAGCGCCACGCGCTCGGTCGGCTGTAACTGCTGCAGAAACTTTGCGACCTCCAAGCGGGCATTGGCCATTTGCTGACGCGGAGTATTTAAAGCATCCATCAGAATAATTGTTACGCTGGAAGGCGCGCCGGAATTGGGATCGAAATGATTTGAGAAAACGGCGTTCGAGTTTTTCGGCGCGTCCGCGGACTTCGTCGCTGGTTCGTACGATTGTTCGGAAATCGCCGTAATTTTCTGCCGTCGATTCTGATCGAGAATCGTGAAATCATCTTTGGTCAGCCCGGTTACTGGCGCGCCTTTGTGGCGGACGATCACGCTCACCTGCACCAGACGGGTAGAGACGCGCAGAGCTTGAGCAGGAGTTTCTGAAGCCGTCGATTGCGGCACAGTCGATTGCGCCAGTCCCGTCGATGCGATCAGCACTGCCACGCTAGCCACAGCGAGGCATAACATGTTTGCGAAATGTGACCGGTGTTTCATGCGGCAATACTTTAACATTGGTCTATGCATCGTTTCCAGAGCTGAAATCCCCACTTGGCCTTGCGAAAGAAATCCAAGCGGACTAGTGCGCAGTGGGACTCACGCTCGCTTTCGTAAAAACTCTGTTCAACGGAATATTCACGGAACCAATCGCGCCGGTACCTCGATCGCGCACGACTAAGCGCATTTCCACGGACTGATTTGTTAGATGCACGTGCTCGGTGAACGAAAAGCCTTTCTGCTGAATTTCGTCATAACCAGCTTGCGCGGGACGCATGCCGACCGTATCGGTGTTTTTGTCCATCACTCGTCCGTCGGAGCTCATTCCGACCCACACAATGTCCACGGTGTCCGTCCAGCGATCGCCATTTTGGTTAAAGTGCATTCGGGTGGGATCCACGCGCACCTGAACTTTCATTTCGCGCCCGCTCGCTGACGGAACCGGTTCGGCTTGTACTTCGAGTCCCAGGTTCATCAGTTGCAGTGGACTGCGAATCGCATCGTATATGCGGCGGTCGGACGTAATTTCTTTCGCGTCGATTTCCGCGTCGGCGTAATATCCGGTGCGATATCGAAGGTGCACTCCGGGCCGCGAAACTTTTAAAGTTATGCCGCGGAATGTGCCGTTCCACCTGTCATTCGTCGGATAGTATCCGAGCAAATACGAAATCCGAGAGTCGTCGACCGACGAACGAATCGCGCCGGTGATGTCGTTCGTGTTGTAAAACGCGTGTCCTCCGGTGACGTCAGCAATCGCCAGCATGGCGTCGAAATTTGAAGTGACTACGTCAGCGCCGCCGGCTGGCGCGACGAGTCCGCGCGCATCGACGGGATATACGGCGACGTCCGCATCGCCCAGAATTTTCGCGGTGATCGAAAGCGAAAGATTGAAGTCCGGCCGGTCTTCGCGATTTCTCGCGGTGCCGCCAAATCCCATCGTTACAGGAAAGCCGTCCGAAATCCAAACGAGGTTTTTGCGCCCCGGAATGTTCGCAACGTTACTCGCGATTTGCCGCAGCGCTAAATTCGTGGACTCAATCACTCCGCGCCCGCCCTGAAAAAAGTGATTCGCTTCAGCGAACGCGTCGTCCAGCAATTTTTTTGAGCGAGCGTCTCCGGCATCTTGTTCGGCGGAGCGGGAATCGTTCGGCGCGGAATCTGTGTTGTTTTTTCGGCCGCTCACCAATCGCAAAAGTGTTTCGGAATCATTCGTAAAATCGTGCAGGGCATACAGTTTGGAAGGTGTCAGCAAGTAGAGAGCGACCTGATCCTGTGGCCGAAGTTTCTTCAGAAATTCGGTGACCTGCGAGCGGACATACGGCAGATCTCTGAACGCCGTATTTACCGTGTCAATCAGTACGACCGTCACGCTATTCGCACCTGATGGACTGCTCTGCACATGATTCGAGAAAAATGTAACCGCTGCGTCAGTGGTAATTACTTCTGGATCAGTGGATGACGGCGGATCTGTCGCAGCCGGCGCGTCATTCTGTTGCGCAAAAAGAGAAATTTGCTGCGGCTGCCCCTGTTCCAGAATCGTGAAATCTTCTTTGTTCAAATCGCGAATCGGCTGGCCGTCGCGATCTTCCGCAATCACGTTCACTTGAATCAGCCGCACGCTGATGCGTAACGCAGGAGCGCTCGGCGGATTCTGCGTGTCGGGCGGTTTCGGCGGGAGTGTCTGCGCGAAAGCGATTCCAGATGCAGCAAAAATAAAACCTGCAATCGCGAGCCACATACCAAAATTACGAAGCCGCTCGGATCGCTGTGTTAAAGGGAATTTCATCAGAAACGATTGTCGCATGATGCGGAGATAAATTTCGCAAATCGCGAAGAGCTTTCGCATGCAGGCGGCACCCTGAACGATTTTTAATTCACTGGCGGCGCAGCTTTGCTCGCGTTTGCGGTCAATCGCGTCAGCGGAACATTCACCGATCCAATCGCGCCCGTTCCGTGGTCACGCACTACCAAACGCATTTCGACAGCATCTTTTCCAAGCCGTATATGCTGCGTGAATAAAAACCCCGAATGCTGAATTTCATCGTATGCGTTTTGTTCCGGTTGCAATGTGACGCCAGCGGAATCTCTTTCGAGCACGCGTCCGTCCGCGCTCATTCCGGCCCACACGACGTCGAGCGCATCGGTCCATCGCTCGCCGCTTTTATCAAAATGCATCTGAGCGGGATCCACGCGCACGTCCACTTTTAACTCGCGGCCATTCGCAGTCGCACTCGAGTCCGCATGCAGTTCCAGGCCCAGGTCCATCATCTGAATCGGGCTGCGAATCGCATTGGAAATAGGTTGATCGCGCATTCCGCTGCCGTCGTTGCTATCCGGAATCGCGTAGTATCCCGTGCGATAGCGAAGGTGCAATCCCTTGCGCACAACTTTCACTCCAATCGAACGGAAACTGTAATCCCAATTATTATTCGTCGGATAGTAAGCCAGCACGTAAGACGAAACGGAATCGTCTATCGCTTTGCGAATCGATCCGCTGATGTCATTCGTGTTGTAATAAGCGTGGCCGCCGGTTCCTTCGGCGATCATGATCATCGCGTCGAAATTCGGAAGAACGTACCCGCGCCCGCCCTCGGGAGCTATCAATCCGCGCGCGTCCACCGGATATACGGCCACGTCCGCATTCGCCAGCATCTTCGCGGTAGCTGAAATCATGGGACTAAAATCGTATCGCTCGGCGCGCGCTCCGATCGGATCACGTTCGCCGATATATAGTGGAAATCCGCCGGAAATCCAGACGAGACTTTTACGCCCCGGAATATTCGCAACATTTTTGGCAATCTGTTTCATGGCCTCGGAAGCATTTTCGACCACTCCCATGCGGCCGCCCTTATAAAAATAATTCGATTCCGCGAACGCGTCGATGATCAGCTTATTCGCGCGTTTGGTAGCGGCATCCGCGTTGGCTGAATCGCCGGCCAGGCTGCGCACCAGCGTTTCCGAATCGTTCGTAAAATCATGCAGCGCGTAAAGTTTGGAAGGCGTCAGCAGATAGAGCGCAACTTGATCCTGTGGCGTCAGACTGCGCACAAATGCGATCACCCGCGCTCTCACAAACGCAAGATCGTGAAATCTGGTGTTAACGGCATCCATCAGAATCACAGTCACGCTGTTTGCGCCCTGCGAATTGTCGTGCACTCGATTGGAAAAGAAATTTGCGGCAGTTACGCTGGCTGCTGACGCCGTCGAAGGCGTGCGATTGGGCTGCGCGAAAATAGCGATCTGTTGTTGCTGGCCCCTATCGAACAAAGTGAAATCGTCTTTCGTTAAATCCGTAACGGGATTGTCGTCCTTATCCTGAACGATCACATTTACCTGAACCAATCGAGAGGTGACGCGCAGACTGGCGGCATCGGAAGGCGCTTGATCCGGCAGGGAAGGAGGCGGCGGAGGATTTTGCGAAACAGACTGCCCGGCGAAAAGCGCGCAACCAAATAAAATTACAAACGTTGTTAGAAAAATCGCGCGCCGGACTCTGAGAGTCCGGCGGCGCAAAACTGGAAAATGTCTCCGCATCTATCTTGAAGAAGTTTGCGCCGTGGAGCCTGCAAACACAACCCCAAGTGGAATATTCACCGACCCAATGGATCCGGTATTGCGATCGCGCACGATCAGCCGCAATTCCGTCGAATCGTTTCCCACGTGGATGTGTTCCGAAAACGAGAGTCCTGCATGCTGAATTTCCTCGTAGCCGCTTTGTTCCGGATGCAGATCGATCGAATCCTTATCGCGGCTCAAAATGCGTCCGTCAGGCGTCAGGCCGACCCACACAACTTCGATTCCGTCGGTCCAGCGGTCGCCGTCTTTCATAAATCGCATCGCGAAGGGATCCACGCGCACGTTCACTTTCAGTTCGCGTTCCGCGGCGGTGGACGAAACAGCATCGGCGTGCACTTCAAGCCCGAGATCAATCATCTGCAACGGACTGCGAATTGCATCAGCGGTAAGAAGTTCATTGCGTTTGTCATTTTCCGGATTCGCGGGCACTGCGTAATATCCAGTTTTGTACCGCAAATGAACGCCCGGCCGCGCGAGCTTTATGCTCAGCTCGCGGAATCGTCCGTCCCATTTATCGTTGGTCGGGTAGTAGCCCAGAAGATATGACACGCGTGAATCGTCCACCGCTTTTCGGATCGACGTTGCAATGTCATTCGTGTTGTACAACGGACGCCCGCCCGTGCCGTCTGCGATTCGCACCATCGCATCCATATTTGGGCTGACACCAGCACGGCCGCCACGCGGTCCCACAAGTCCGCGCGCGTCCACCGGATAAACCGCGACGTTCGCATCGCCCAATTGCATCGCGGTGCTCGAAAGCATGCCGGTAAAATCGTAGCCGTTATCGCGCGAGCCAAGCGGAATCGCGGTGCCCATCGTCACGGGAAAGCCGGCTGAAATCCAAATAAGGTTCTTGCGCCCCGGAATGTTCACAACATTCTGCGCGATTTGCAGCATCGCCTGCGAAGTGGTTTCTACTCGATTCACTCGCTGCCCGGCCTTGTAAAAAGCATTTGACTCGCCCAGCGAATCGGAAATCAATTTTTCAATTTTTGCGTCGTCCGGACCTGGCGCGGCAGTCGAAGTTGTGGACGTCTTCTCCGCCTTGCCGCCCATCAATCGCACCAGCGTGCCGGAATCGTTCGTGAAATCGTGCATCACGTAAAGCGTGGAAGGAGTCAAAACGTAGAGCGCCACTTGGTCCTGGGGCTGCATGTGCTGTAGAAAGTTAATCACTTTCTCTCTCGCGTAGGATAAATCGCGAAAATCCGTATTCAGTGCGTCAAATAACAAAATCGTGACGCTATTCGCACCCGAAGGGCTGTTCTCCACATGATTAGAAAAGAAATTTGCAACGGCCGTGGGCCTGGTTCCAACGGTGGAAAGCTGTGCGGCAACACTATTCTGCTCCGCGAAGAAAGTAAGCTTTTGCGCCTGGCCGTTATCGCGCAGCAAGAAATCTTCTTTCTTCAAATCCGTGACGGGCTTTCCGTCTCCGTCTTCAGCGACCACCGTTACCTGGATCAGTCGCACCACGGCACGCAGAATCGTAGCGTCTTTCGGATTTTGTATTCCGGTTGGTGCCTGCGGCGGAGCTGGGGGCGGAGGCGCAGACTGGGAGAACGCCAATCCACCTGCGAACAGAAGCACAATAATGATGTTCAGAATTTGAAAATATCGGAATGATCGAAGGAGTTTCATCGCGGGACGCCTTTCCGGGCGCGTAAATCTCGGCGCGCAGTCGTTAAAGTTTAGCTAATTTAATTGTGCTTCATCAAGTAATCTTTTTCTACGCGCAGTGTCTAAGGATTCGGCGCGGCAGCCGTCCCGGTCTTCATGAAAATCCGCGTTAACGGAATATTCAGAGATCCTATCGCCCCGGTTCCGCCGTCTCGCGCCACTAAGCGCAGCTCGACGCATGTGTCCACCATTTGAATTGTGCTTTTGAACACGAGGCCCTCGTGAAGTACTTTGTCATGCTGTTCGTCGGGATAATTCAGCGTCAATATTTTCGCAGAATGGCCGACGTGATCGCCGTGGCTGTCGAGTTCAACCCAGGTAATCTCAACGCTGTCATTCCACTTCCCGGCGTTCAAGTCAAAGTGCATCTGATCGGGATCCACGCGAACTTCCACCTTCACTTGCCGCGGGCCCGGCGCGTCCACTGCGTTGATCTGCACATTCAAGCCGAGCTGCGTTGCCTCCAGCGGATCACGGGCAGCGGCCGTCATCAGTCTTGCTTGTGATTCCGGAGTGGAAGGCAAAGCAGGCGTCGCGAAATAGCCTTTTCGATAGCGAAGATGCACTCCGGAACGCTTTACTTCTACTTTGATGTCACGGAAACGGCCGTTCCAGTTATCATTCGTAGGATAATAAGTTAGTTCGTAGGTCAGGCTGGAATCATCAATCGCGTGGCGAATCGCCTCTGCGATTCCATTCGTGTTGTAGTACGCTACGCCGCCGGTACCCTGTGCCAGTTTTTGCATCGTATCGAGCGTGGCCTGAGGCGGCGACGAAGGTCTCGTCGTCCTGAATAGTGTTCCGCCCTCGCCCATTCTTTGCGCCATTAGTCCACGCGCGTCCACGGGATATATCGCCACGTTTGCGTCGCTCAACGCCTGAGCCGATAAATTTATCTGCGTGGCAAACGAAGGTGACTCGGATCGAGTGGTAGGGTCCCAGTCAACATTGAATGGAAAACTTCCTGAGACCCAAACGAGATTCTTTCGGCCGGGCAAACGCGCCAAATGATGGGCGATCTGCGTGAAGGCGTCCGTTGTGCCCTCAACTTTGTTCGTCTGATCAAATACATTCTCTCGCGCAAGCTCAGCTGCTAGCCATCCGGGGTCCGGTGCGGCAATGGCGCCTTTGGCGTGGACATCGAGAGCGGCCTCGTCAGCGGCCGTCACTTGGAGTGTCGGCGCTGGCGCTCCGTTTTGTGGATTCGGAGAATCCGAGAGCGCCCGCAACAGCGTCGCCGTATCGCTCGTAAAGTCATGCAGCACGATCAGCCCTGTCGTCAATTCGTAAAGCGCCACGCGATCTTCAGGATGAAGCGTGCGCAAAAATTTCACAACCTGCCCGCGGGCGGAGGCCATGTCATGAAAATCCGTATTCAGCGCGTCCAGCAGAACGACGGTTATGCTCGGAGGCACTCCGGTCGTTTCGTCCACTCGATTTGAAAAGGTATTCGCCGAAACAGGCCGTACTCCCGGTGTGACGTCCGCGGTCAGGCGGTTCGAGTGCTGCGAGAACGAAACAATTTTCTGCGCAACGCCGTTATCCAATACTTTGAAATCATCCTGCGTCAGCCCAGTAACCGGATGTCCGTTGCCGTCCTGCGCAAGTACACTCACCTGCACCACTCGAGTTGTGACACGCAAAGTCGCAGCGGAGGCTGGCGCCTGATCCTTTGCCGGGGCTGGTGGCGGAGTTTGGCCGAGCGCTCCGACACCTAGCAGCGCCACGGCCGCGCATGTGATTGCGGCCGTCGGCAAAATGTGGCGTCGGTTCTTCATGCGAGCATCCTTTCGATCATCTTTCAGTTTTTCGGCGCTGAGACGCTCGTCTTCGCAAATACCCGATTCAGTGGAATAATCACCGAGCCGATTGCACCGCTGCCGGCGTCGCGAATCACCAAACGCACTTCGATGGCATCGTCGCGTATCTTCAACGTCTCATTGAAATCGATTCCTTTGCTCACCAACAAATCGTAAGACTCCTGCGGCACGTCGAGACCGACAGTCTTCTTGATCGTGCCCAATGACTGGCCTGACGGTCCGATCTCGACCCAGACCAGTTCAAGGCTATCCTTCCAACGATTGTCGTTCTGCTCGAAATGCAATTGATCGGACGCAATGCGCACTTGGGCCTGAAGTTGCCGCCCGCTGGCTGTAACCATCGGATCCGCCTTTACTTCAAGCGCCAGGTCCGTTGACTCCAGCGGACTCCATTCGGCGTCTTGCATCAAACGCGCTTTCTCTTCCTCGGTGGCCGGTTCGTCCGGAACCGCGAAGTATCCGAGGCGATACCGTAGATGCAGTCCCGGTTTATCGGTGCGGACTTTTATCTCGCGGAATTTTCCGTCCCAATTTGTGTTCGTCGGATAGTAACCGAGCACATAGGTCTCTTGAGAATCGTCCAGCGCTTTTCGTACCGCGCCGTGAATGTCGTTTGTGTTGTAGAACGCTTTTCCGCCAGTCCGCTCGGCGAATGTATTCATCGTGTCAAAATTCTCCCGGGCGGGGAATGGGCTTGCCGTATTCGGGCGCATGGCGGCTCGCGTTCCCCTCGGTCCCGCTTTGTTTACCCCAAGGGGATTGCCAATCAGTCCGCGAGCATCCACGGGATAAACGGCAACATTGGCGCTATTCAGCGAGCGTGTCGCGTCCACGATTTGATCCACATACGAGTTCACTCCCTGTATTGGACCCGGCACCGACCCACTTCCGCCGCCGGAACCGGGCCGTTCGGGTGCTTGGGGCGTTGGACCTTCGGCCGTGAGAATCTGAATCGGAAACGCAGCGGAAACCCAAACGAGATTTTTGCGGCCGGGCAGTCCCTTTAAGTGATCCGCAATAATCTTGATGGCCAGCGCTGTTTGCTCCACCCGATTATTCATATAAAATTCCGCAGCCCGCCCGTTAGCCGCGTCAACGGCCGCGTCCATGTTCGCGTCGCCGGAGCTGGCCGTTCCTGCCTCGCTCGCGCTGATTCTAAAATCCTCGGTATTTTTATCAGTTCCGAGTGCGCGCATAATTGACGGGGAGTCCTGCGTAAAATCGTGGAGCACGGTAAGCTTCGAGCCCAACAAATAAAGCGCCACGCGGTCTTGCGGTTGTAGCTCGCTGAGAAATGAACCAACTTGTTTGCGCGCGTACGCCATATCCAACGCGTGTGTGTTCCGGCTATCCAATAGAATCACCGTGGCGCTTGTCGGGG
>DATBYL010000335.1:0-2683 GCA_036513735.1 Candidatus Acidiferrales bacterium | reverse complement strand
TTGGCGGACCGCGATTTAGTTGTTGAGGCGATTATCGAGCAGTTGCCAATTAAGCGCGAACTTTACGGCGCGCTGGATAAAATTTGCGGACCTTCGACACTTTTTGCGAGCAACACTTCGTCACTTTCGATTACGGAAATGGCGGCGGCGACGAAACGTCCGGACAGATTTTTCGGATTACATTTTTTTAATCCCGTGCCGGTGATGAAGCTGGTGGAAGTGATCCGCACGATCGCTTCCGATCCGAAGGCTTACGACGATTTGGTTGCGTTTGCGAAGAAACTGGGGAAAACTCCGGTGCTGACTTCGGATCGCACGGGATTTATCGTGAACCGTTTGCTGGTGCCTTACTTGCTGGACGCGATTCGCGCGCTGGAAGAAGGCGTGGCAAATATCGTGGACATTGATAATTCGATGAAGCTCGGCTGCGGGCATCCGATGGGGCCGCTGACGCTTTTGGATTTTGTTGGGCTGGACACGACATATTACATTTCGCAGATTATGTTTGACGAGTTTCACGAGCGGCGATTCGCTTCGCCTCCATTGCTGAAGCGCATGGTGCTGGCGGGATGGAATGGGCGCAAAGCGGGCCGCGGTTTTTACGATTACAGTGATCCGCAAAATCCGAAGCCGATGAAGTTGACGTAAATTCCGAACGGAGATTTCCCGAATGAATTACGAAAATTTGCTGTACGAAGTGCGCGATGCAATTGCTTACATTACTTTTAATCGTCCAAAAGTTTTGAACGCGCTGAATCGCCAGACGATGCAGGAACTTTTGATCGCGCTGGGCGCGGCGAAACTTGATGACGCGGTTCGCGTAGTGATTTTGACCGGCGCGGGCGAGAAAGCGTTCATCGCAGGCGCGGACATTAATGAGCTGGCGCAACAGACGCCGGTCGACGGCAAAGAGATGTCCATTTTCGGACAAGGCGTGCTGCGAATTTTGGAAACGATGGGCAAGCCATCGATCGCGGCGATCAACGGATTTGCTTTGGGCGGTGGATGCGAACTTGCGCTGGCGTGCTCGATTCGACTGGCCTCGCGAAATGCGAAACTTGGTCAGCCGGAAGTGAAACTTGGAATTTTGCCGGGATACGGCGGCTCGCAACGCTTGGCGCGGTTGTGCGGAAAAGGCGTGGCCCACGAATTGGTGTTGGGTGCGGACATGATTTCGGCGGACGAGGCAATGCGCATTGGACTCGTGAACCATGTTTACGAACCAGCGGAATTGTTACCCGCGGCGGAAGCGCTGGCGAAAAAAATTGCGGCGAACGCGCCACTGGCGGTGCAATACGCGATGGAAGCAATCGAGCACGGAATGGAAATGCCGCAGGAAGAGGGACTTTTTCTGGAGGCGACGCTATTTGGATTGTGTTGCGCGACGGAAGACATGAAGGAAGGCACGCGGGCGTTTTTGGAAAAACGTCCGGCGCAGTTCAAAGGAAAATAAATCGAACGGATGGTTACGCAGCTCACTTCAAATTCAACTGCTGGAAAATTCCGCGCGGATGGAATGCGATTCGGCGTGGTGACGAGCCGATACAACAATTCAATTACAGAATCGCTGGAGCGCGCGGCGCTGGAAGTGTTGAAGTCCGCCGGCGCGAGCGAGAAACAAATTGATGTGTTGAGCGTTCCCGGCGCGTTTGAACTTCCGCTGGCCGCGAGAAAATTAGCGGAAGCGGGATCGGTGAACGCGATCATCGCGATTGGATGCGTGCTGCGCGGAGAAACTTCGCACTACGATTATATTTGCGCGGAAGCGGCGCGCGGAACTCAGTTGGCGCAAATGGATACCGGAGTGCCGGTAATTTTTTGCGTGCTGACGTGCGACACGATGGAGCAGGCGGTGGAACGCGCAGGGCCGGGCGCTGGTAATAAAGGACATGAGGCTGGACTGGCGGCGCTGGAGATGGCGAGTTTGGTGCGGGGATTGCGCGCGCCGGCGCCGAACGTCAGCAAAACAACCGCAAAGAAAAAAATTGTTGGGCGGAAGGCGCGGCGATAGATGGCTCTGCGTCGAAAATCGCGCGAGTTTGCTTACCAAATGCTTTATCAATGGGAAATGCGGCATGAATCGCCGGCGGAAATTGAAGCGGGGTTTTGGCGCGGAGTGAAAGCGGCGCCGGGCACGCGCGAATTTGCGAATGAATTGCTGGAAGCTTCCGTGGCGCGCGCGGCGCTGATTGATGCGTTGCTGGAAAAACATGCGACGGACTGGAAATTGGATCGCATGGCGGCGATGGATCGGGCGATATTGAGATTAGCCGTGGGAGAATTTCGCGCGACGGGGACGCCGCCGAAGGTTGTGATTAATGAAGCGTTGGAATTGGCGAAGAAATATTCTTCGGAAGAATCGGTATCATTTATTAACGGCGTGCTGGATGCGATTTTGAAAGAACAGATTGCGGTGGTAGCGGAAGCGAAGCCGCCATTGAAGAAATAAATTTTCCCCGCGTTAGTCTTTCACGCTTCGAGTTGACCTTCAAAAACTACAACTGCCGCGCCGCTTACGCGCGGAACTAATTTCCCGCGGCGCTCTTCGACGGCGACGCCGATGCGGCAGGGGCGTTCCATTTCGATTCCTTGCGCGATGGCGAGCGGCTCTCCCACGCTGAGCTGGTTGTGGCGCACCAGATATGCGCCGAGCGAACCGGCTGCCGAACCTGTGCCGGGATCT
>DATBYL010000334.1:0-3799 GCA_036513735.1 Candidatus Acidiferrales bacterium | reverse complement strand
ATTCAAGCAGCGTATCCACCACACGCAAATGATTCGCGCGCAACGAAGAGCCGGTTTCTGTAACTTCCACGATGGCATCAGCAAGTTGCGGAACCTTAACTTCGGTTGCGCCCCAGGAAAACTCCACGCGTGCTTTCACATTATTCTTCGCCAGATATTTCTCCGTCATTTTCACTGCTTCGGTCGCAATCACTTTCCCTTCCAAATCGCGCACCGACTTCACCGGCGAATCTTCCGCCACGGCCAGAACCCAGCGCACGCGTCCAAGTCCCGTCTTCGAGTAAACCAGCTCGGCGATTTCTTCCACGTCCGCGCCGCTCTCCATAATCCAATCTTTCCCGGTGAGTCCAGCGTCAAGCGCGCCGCTTTCAACGTAACGCGCCATTTCCTGCGCGCGCACCATCATGCATTCAATTTCCGGATCATCAATCGCAGGATAATAGCTCCGCGAGCTAACGGAAATCCGCCATCCGGCCTTCGCAAAGAGCTCAACAGTCGAATCCTGCAAACTTCCTTTGGGAATTCCAAGTTTCAGCCGGCTCATTTGTTCTCTCCAATCGGTTTTCCGTAAAGTTCCTCCGGTGAAATAATTCTTTCCGCGATCACTGACGCTTCGCCATCCCGCGCAATCCTCCGGAAAAAGCAGCTCCGATACCCTTCATGACAAACCGCCCCGCCATCCAACTCCGCTCGGACCAGCAACGCATCGCCATCGCAATCCACGCGCAAATCGCGCAGCAATAATTTCTGTCCGCTGCTTTCGCCTTTCATCCACAGTTTTTTGCGCGAGCGGCTGTAGAAAGTTACGAAGCCCGTCTCCTGTGTCTTCGCGAACGCTTCGCGATTCATGAAGCCGAGCATCAGCACATCGCCATTCAGGTGATCCTGAACAATCGCGGGAATTAATCCATTTTCTTTTTCAAAATCGAGCTCGACGTTTTCCCCCACATTTATCTCCTTAAAAACAAAAAACCCGCTTGCGCGTTTTGCGCCAGCGGGTCGATAAGTGCAGCTAATTATTTCGGGCTAGCCACACCGCCGCAGGCACGTTTTCACGTGATGATGATGGCGATGGTGCTTGCCGAGCAGTGTCATTGCGTCTTCAAATTTATGATACGCCGCCAAAAGTGTCAAGCGGGGCACGGACCTGAAAACTTTTGTGCCCCGCCCCTCGGAGTCCCCCGAGCTCGTCGTTAGTGAATATTTTCTTGCAGCGTCCAGTTCCCCGTTCCATTTCCGTTCGGATTGTCGTTCGGATTGTTGGTCTGAATCCGCTTGCCTTGATCGTTCACCCACGTATAACTGTACGCGCTGGAATCTTTCGTAATCTTTCCGGTATTCGGATCCAGCCGCTTCTGCTGGTCCAGCGAATAGTCTGCCCAATCGTCCGCGGCCCGATGATTCGCATTTGAGGTCGCCGCTGCCTGCTGCATGGACATGTCCGTTCCTCGCTTCAGCACCGCATCGAAATCATCATGCTGTTTCTGGCGCATGTCCTGCGCTTGCTGAAACGAGTTCGCCTGCGCGGCCAGTTGTGCGTTCGCGCTATTCATCTGCGCTTGCAGAATTTTTCCATTCGCGGCATACAAGTCTCGAATTTTTTGCATCATCACCGCGTTCCACTTCTGACTCCACGCCTGATCGATTTTGAAAGAATGATCGATGGGATTAAAAGTGTCCGCGGACCACTTGCCGCTCGGCGCCCATTCGCGGGAGACATATGCGGTGCAGTAGTGTTTGCCGTCGGCGAATCCGCCGTGGAAGCCCAGGCATCCGACCACCGCCTTCAACTGTTCTTGAATCTGAATATTGTTGATGTGATAGCTGACCGTTGCGATAGCAATGTCCGTCATGGAAGTTGACGACGCGTTGCTCGCCGCGGCCGCCGCCTTCTGAGCATTCGCCAGCCACGGCACCGGTTCAAATTTCACGAATTGAACTTGCAGCACGCCGATCATGTATTTCAGAACGTCAGTGGCCGCCATATTCTGTTTGTAGTCCATGCAACCTTGAATTGCCGCGGCCTCCGCAGGAGTTTTCGGCTTGTCCCACCACGCCCAAGTCAGCGTCGGCAGCGCTTTAAAGCCGGTCAGCCCATCTGGACTAGACATGCGCCAAATCGGAAACGCTCCGGGCACGCACGGCGTTCCCTGCCCCACCGCGCCATCAAATACCCAGTTCGACGGAATCGTCAGCGTGTACGCCGGCATTTTCAAAATTGGATCTGTAATTGTCACAGCCTTCGTGCCCGTCGCCGGAGACGCACCCGAACTGGAAGTGGCGTTAGAAGACGCCGCGGAAGTCGTATCGCCAGCCGCGTCAATCGGCGGCGCTTTCGATCCGCACGCGGTTCCCACGCTCGCAGCAACAATCGCCGCAGCGATCAAGCCCGTCAATAATTTCGACCTCAAAGCCAAGTTCAATTTCGTGCCCAAATTTAATCTCATAGTGTCCTTCCATTTTTCAAAAAACATTTTCCGAACCCCGCCAAGCGCCGTAAATATTATTTCGCCGCCAATGTCGCCGGATCCCACAGCGACGCGTTATTCACCACCGTCGCCACAAAATCGTCCACAATGGACTTCATTCCCGCCGCATTCAAATCGTGATTCGGCACCGGATAAGTCATCACCAAACTTCCATTCCAAATCTCGAAAAACATCGGCCCGATGTCCCGATTTTTCTTCAGCACATTCAGCAGCGCCGCGGACGAAACCTTCCCCGCATCGGGCACTGGCGTCAGACTGTTCGTCATCCAGATCACCTGCCCGTTCGGCGAAATGCTCAGAATCACATTGATCTTCCACTTCCCGCTCGGCACCGTGATGCTGTAGCTGGTCTGCCCATTGTTCGTCGTCGTGTTCTTGCCATATGGCGTCAACGCATCGCCGAGTTGCGGAACGGTCAACGCGCCACGATCAGCACTCCCACCCTGCGCGGTGGCCTTCGCCTGACCAGCCCCCGGCTTCGTCTGCGAATCAGCATTCGTCCCAAACGCAATCGCCAGCCCGCCAACAACGATCGCCGCCGCTGCCAAAGCGCTTACAAACTTGAATTTCATAGTTGTAGTCCCTTTTCGTCCGGCCGGATATCCGCAAAACGCGCGGAAATTAACTTTCACGCGGCGCAACACTACCAGAATCGCGAATTAGCTCAAACAGACAAGTCGGGGCACTTCGGGACATTTCGTGGAACATCGTGGTTTCCGCGGCAATTCCGCCGGAAATTCAGCCAAGCCAGCGGGCTAGCTAAGCAAAACCAAACTTACTTCTGCACCTTAAATAACGTCGGCACCACAGTCGCCCGCGCTTCAGGATTGTAATAGTCATACAGAACCGACGCCGGCGTTTGCGCCATCAACCCGTACCGCTCCTTAAATGTGAACGCGAATTTCGTTCCGCCGGCATGTGGCCACAAATAAACGATCAGCCGGTCCGGCAGCACATCGTACTGATTAATTTCCCAGCCCGAATCCTGCATGGCACGATCCAGCGATTCCCGATCCACTTCCGCTCCGGGCGGCAATCCAATTTCAGCAAGCATCATTCCGTATCCACGGAATCCGATTCGTTCCGCGTTCACCGAGCATTCGACTTTCTCGCCAACTTTTGCAGTTGGCTTGTCAAAGTGCACCGCCAGCCGCAGCGCGTCAGATACTTTCTCCGCATGTTCGTAAGCATCGCCACTCGCTGAAGTGTTCGCCCACGGAATGTAGTACGTTGAAATCGCCTGCACCGAAGCCGGCGTAGCCCCCGCGCCGCGCCGAATTTCAACGTGATGATTTCCCGGCAAAATAAAT
>DATBYL010000333.1:0-4311 GCA_036513735.1 Candidatus Acidiferrales bacterium | reverse complement strand
CATCGAAGTGGCATCCCCACAAACGATCCATTGCAAGCGCGTGCGAACTAACTTCCATCACGCCGGCCGTCGCTCCCGAATCGCGAAGCTCCGAAAAAAATCTCTGCATCTCATAGGATTCAGGCGTCGTGTTTGTCGCATGAATTTCCGCGCGAGGCGTGCGATAAACAACCGTTCCAAAAAGTCCCGCGGTAATTCCCGCCGCCCGTAAAATTGAATCCACCAAAAAACTCGTAGTCGTTTTCCCGCTAGTCCCGGTAATTCCAATTAATTTCAGCGCGGCCGCCGGATGCCGAAACAAATTCGCCGACGCCGAGGAAAGCGCTTTCCGCGCCTGAGGTACCTGAATCCAGGTTACATTCGCCGGGACAATTTTTCGTTCCGCCGCGATGCCAGTTCGCGCAAAAACCGCTTGCCACTCCGCATTCGATTCCGAAATCGTCGGCCGCGGCAATTCGCTGATGATCGCCGTCGCGCCGCGCGCCGCTGCGTCAAACACGTAAAGATTTCCGTCCGTAGCTTCGCCGCGAATCGCAAAAAATGCAGAGCCTTGCGTCACCTGCCGACTGTTGTAAGAAATCCCAGAAACCTTCCGCTCAGCTTCCGCGGAAGAAATCGGCGCAGTGGTGGAAATTCCAGCCAACAATTCCCGAACCGTCAGACTTTCCGGACGCGCCGCATCGTCCCGCGTGTGCGCAGAAGCATTCGGCTCGAGATGTGCGTTCGCCAGCATCGTCAGTCGTTGTTGTTCGGAACCGGGTTCGGCTGCAAACTAGAAACTGTGTGGCGCGGCGTCACAGCAGGCGCAGGGCGACCAAACCGCACCGTTACGCGACTGCCGCGCCGCACAGTCGTGCCGGCTACCGGTTCCTGTTCCACTGCAACTCCAGTGCCAACTAAACTCGGTGAAATTCCCAGCCTCGCGCACTGTTGCGAAACTTCTCGCACCGTCTTTCCTGCAAGCGACGGCACAATCACGCCTTCATCCGCTGCAAACGCAAGCGTCGGCGGCGGCGTGTTCGCATCGGCACGCTGCGGCGGCGTTGCCACAACATCAGCCTGCGCTGTTTCCGATTCCACCTGCGCGGGATCGAAATCACTAGCGTCCGCTTCATCACTCGCGGAAACTGGATGCGCCCCTGCACGCCGCGCTCCCGGCGCAACAGGCTCATCTTGCGGCGTATTCAAATACGCCAGCACTTGTTCCGCCACGCGTTTGAATACTGGCGCCGAAACTTGTCCGCCTTCGTGCAATCCCACTGGCGAATCGAGCGTAATCAGAATTGTCACCGCCGGATTGTTAATCGGCGCAAATCCCACGAATGACGCGATCACTTGCGTCGGCGAATATCGTCCATTGCTCGGATCAATTTTCTGCGCCGTCCCGGTTTTTCCCGCCGCAGTCCATCCATCCAATCGCGCGCCCGGCGCCGTGCCGCCCAACAACACAACTCCCTCCAGCATCGACTTCATCGTCGCGGCCGTCTGCGGATGAATCACAAATCGCGGCGCAGGCTGAGGAATCGGAATCGTCTTGTCGCCCTGACGCAATCCGCTAATCACATGTGGACGCACCCACATGCCGCCATTCGCGATTGAATTCATCGCCGAAATTAATTGAATCGCCGTCACGCCAACTTCCTGCCCCATTGAAATTGACGCCGGCGAAACTTGCGTCCAGTGGTCCACCGGCTTCAGCATTCCGCGCGTTTCTCCCGGCAAATCAATTCCAGTCGGCGTGCCAAATCCGAAAGCGTGTATGTAGTCGTAGAGTTTTGGCGAGCCCAGCCGCAGTCCAAGTTTTATCGCGCCCACATCGCTGGACTTCGCAAGAATCTGCGGCACCGTAAGCATTCCAAATGGTTTGTGATCGCGTATGCGGTGCCCAGCCACATAAATCGCGCCCATCTGACAATCAATTATTTCGTCCGTATTCGTGATGCCCTCTTCCAGCGCCGCCGCCAGCGTCACAATTTTAAAGACCGATCCCGGTTCGTAGCTCGCCGCCACCGCGCGATTCATCCGCGCCTCGCTTCCGGCATCCGCGTTCGCGTTCGGATTAAAATTCGGGTAATTTGTCATCGCCAAAATTTCGCCGCTCGCCGTATCTTCCACAATGATGCTTCCCGCAATCGCGTGCGTATCGGCAATGGCCTTCGCTATTTCTTTTTCAGCGATGTATTGAATATTTTGATCCAGCGTCAGCACAACGCTCGATCCCGCTTCCGCGCCCTTTTCCGAACTATCAAATGGACGGCTGTGCGCGTCCGCCAAAATCATCATCCGCCCGGGCAGCCCGCGAATTTTGGAATCCAGCGAATATTCCACGCCGCCCAAACCTCGCTCATCAATATCCACATATCCCAGAACGTGCGCCGCCAGTTTCTGTTCGGGATAAAACCTCTGCCGCTCCGTTCCAAAATAAATTCCGCGCAGATTCATTTCCTTGATGCGTTCCACTTTCCCCGGCGGAAGTTTGCGCGCAATCCACACGAAATTTGTCGGCCCGTCCAGCTTCGTTGCAATTTCATCCGGAGAAACATCCAGCACGCCCGCCAGCAGACGTGCCACCATGTCGTGATCTGTAATGTCAGAGGGAATCGCGTAGCACGACTCGACCGAAATACTCATGGCCAGCTCGTGCATGTTGCGATCGTAAACAATTCCACGACGCGGACTAATCTCCACGGTGCGCTGCACTTGTCGCTCAGCGTGTGTGTAATATTCGCTATAACAAATCAGTTGAAGGTAAGCCAGGCGGGTTACTGCTGCCCCCATCCAGAGCATCACAAAGCCGGCAACAATTAGCAGGCGCGCTCGGGGGCTTCTCCATTGCATTTTGATCTTACAACTCCAGCCAAAACACCACGAACTTCACATGAGTCGTAATGCCGCAATGTCTGGCGCGAATTCATCTCTTCAACAAAAATTCGGTGTTGCCTTCATTGTCGGTGTTGTCTTCACCAACATTATTGGACGGGAGGGCTATTCCGCCGCACCTGTGCCACAACAATTCCACCACTTCCCTGTGACGCTGCCACCTGTCCCGGCACTGGTGACGTCAACCCCAAATGTTTTCGCGCAATCGCATCAATCCGCATCGGCGAACGCAGATCCGCAACTTCCAGCCGTAGCTGTGCATTCAACTCCGCCGCCTGCGCGTGTGTCGTCTTCAGTTCCTGCAAACGGTAATCCATCTGGATGCACGCAAAATGCTGCCACGCATAGAACAGCACGACAATCGCCAGCAGTCCTCCGCGTCCAGCCAGGCGCGCGCATTCGCGCAAACGCCGCGGTGCCGCCGCTCGTACCACGCGTGAATTATCAATTCTTTTTACCGTGAAAAATTCTGTCACTGTACGCCTGCCATTTTCTCCGCAGCACGGAGCTTTACGCTGCGCGCGCGATGGTTCCGGTGAATTTCGTCGTCGGTGGCTTGCACCGCTTTTTTCGTTACGATTTGCAACACGCCCGCGGCGGCCTGCTCGCGAAAAAAATATTTCACGCGGCGGTCTTCCAGCGAGTGGTAGCTCATTACAACCATTCGTCCTTCTGAATTTAAAGTGGCGGGGGTCCGTACAAGAAACTGCTCGAGTGCCTCCAGCTCTCGGTTCACCGCTATCCGCAGCGCCAGAAACGTTTTTGTCGCGGGATGCAGCTTCTGCCTTCCCCCATGAAACCGGGCCCCTGCCACAACCGTTGCCAGATGTTCTGTCGACCGTATTGGCCGCGCTCGAACAATTGTTCTGGCGATTCTGCGTGAGTCGTGCTCTTCCCCAAAATTGAAGAGCAAATCGGCCAGGTCGTTTTCATCCCAGCCATTCACAATATCTTCAGCCGTTAGAGCTGAGTTGTCCGCCGCATCCATATTCATCCGCATGTCCAGCGGCCCTGCCGCGCGAAATGAAAACCCGCGCTCCGGCATATCCAGCTGCATGCTCGATACGCCCAAATCCGCCAACACTCCATCGACGCCTTCCACTCCAATGCCCTTCAGCACTGAATCAATTTCGTCGAAGTTGGCGTGCACCAAACTCACTTTGTCTCCAAACTTCTGCAACCGTTCGCGCGCTATTTCCAAGGCCCGCGCGTCGCGGTCCATCCCAATTAATTTCCCAGATGTCAGTTGTGCAGCAATTTCCCCAGAATGCCCACCCAAACCCACTGTTGCGTCCACGTAAATCCCGTCTGGCTTGATCCGCAGCAAGCGGATCACTTCTTCGACTAAGACCGGTGTATGAACCGCATCCAAAATTTAAATGCCCAGTTCGTCCAAAACCTTCAGGTCTTCGTCCGTCATCGGGCCTTTGT
>DATBYL010000332.1:0-5380 GCA_036513735.1 Candidatus Acidiferrales bacterium | reverse complement strand
CGGAATTTATTTCAGCCATGACATGGGCCGAACCTGGTATCACGACAGCATCATCGCCATCGGACAGTTCTACGAAGTCACCGCGAATAGCGAGCGGCCATATAAGATTTGCGGCGGCTTGCAGGATAACGGCAGTTGGTGCGGTCCTTCCGCTTCGTTGACGGGCCCGATTGTGAATTCCGATTGGGTCAGCGTAGGCGGCGGCGACGGCTTCTACAATCGCCTCGACCCGGTGGACTCAAATTACGATTACGGCGAATCGCAAGATGGCGCGCTGCAACGCCGTAACTTCAAGACAGGTGAAACCAAGAGCATTCGTCCAATTCCGAAGGAAGGCGAGCCTCCGTACCGCTTCCAGTGGAATTCGCCAATCGAAATTTCGGCCTACGATCACAAGACGATCTTCTACGGCGGAAATTTCCTATTCAAATCGACCGATATGGGCGATCACTGGGAAAAACTCGGCCCCGACCTCACAAACAATGTGGATCGCCGCACATTGAAAATCTTAAATGTACTTCCGACCAAGGATGAGATGTCGCGTGAGGACGGCGTCGAGTGGTGGCCTTGCATCACCGTCATCGGCGAATCGCCTGTGGATAAGAACGTAATCTGGGTCGGCACCGACGACGGAAATCTCCAGGTCACGAAGGACGGTGGCCAGAATTGGACCAACGTCGCCAGCAAAGTTCCTGGAGTGCCCAAGGGAACTTACGTAAATCGTGTGATCGGCTCGAAGACCGCCGCAGGCACCGCCTACGCGGCATTCGACGGACATCGCATGGGCGACATGCACATCTATCTGTACGTGACCACGGATTTCGGCCAGAACTGGAAGCCGATTTCCAACGGCATTCAGGAGAAGGATGGAATCGTTCACGTTGTTCGCGAAGATCCCAAGAATACGAATGTTCTGTATGCCGGAACTGAGCGTGGGCTTTTTGTCTCCCTCGATAAGGGCGCAAACTGGTCACGCTTTAACGCGAATCTTCCGACCGTGCCGGTGGACGACATCCTTATTCACCCGCGCGATAACGACATGATTCTCGGCACGCACGGACGTTCCATCTGGGTGCTGGACGACGTCTCCCCGATCCAACAATTGACGCCGGAAGTTCAAAACTCAGCCGTCCATCTTTTTGATGTTCGCCCGACTTACGAATGGCGCGGTGGACGCGGCAATGGCGGCGGAGGATTCGGCTACGGCAATTCAGTTTTCAGTGCGCCGAATCCGCCGAACGGCGCGATCCTGAATATTTATTTGAAGAATGCTTTGGCGGGACGCGATCGCGTAGCGATCACGATCTCCGATAAAGACAACAACGTTGTTTCGACGCTGGCGTGCGCGGCACCAGTGGTTCCGGGTGCGACGCCTCCAGCAGGTGAAGCGGGCGCGGTGCCTGCAGCCGCTCCGGCGGCTGGGGGCGGTGGAGGCGGACGAGGTGGCCGAGGCGGAGGACGAGGCGGAGCTGCGGCAGGTGGCGCGGCTGCACCAGCTGGCGGCGGTGGTCAAGGTGGTGGCGGCGGTCGTGGCGCTGGAGGATTCGGCGGCGCGGTGGCTTGCACTGGTAAGGCTGGCGTCAATCGCGTGATTTGGAACTTGCGTTACACTCCTCCTCCGGTTCCGGGAGCGGCAGTAGAAGCTGGCGGACCGGGTGGCGGCGGAGGCGGAGGCTTCGGTGGATTCGGCGGTGGCGGCGGATATCTCGTCGAACCGGGCGATTACACAGTGAAGGTCTCGCTCGGCGATGTGACGGATACGAAGGTCGTGCACGTCGAAGAAGATCCGCGCATTGAAATTACTCCGGCGGATCGCGCAAAGCGTTTCGCGGCGATCAAAGATGCTTTCGCTTTGACGCGCGATCTAGCTCCCGTTCAACAACAAATCGTTTCGCTGAAAACTTCTCTTGATGCCGCGATGAACGCGTGGAAGACGCGTCCACGTGATCAGCGAATTCCAGACAACGTACAAAAAGCGGCCGACGATTTCTCGGCGAAAGTAAACGCGATCGCCGGAAAATTCGTGAATCCTCCGCTGGAAAGTGAAGAGCAGGGCAGCGCGGCTCCTCCACTCATCAACTATCCTCCAACGCTTGGACAGCGCATCAACCAGGTGTTCGGCGGAATTCAATCCGTCACAGCAGTTCCCACGGCCGATGAACTCGCCGACTACGCCCTGTTGAAGAGCGAGTTGGATGCTCTGAAGCCCCAGATCACGGAGTTGGTGAAGACAGGTCTGCCGGCTCTGAACAAAATGATCAACGACGCTGGCGTTCCGCAGATTGTTCTTGTGCAAACTGCGGGCGGTGGCGGCGGACGGCGCGGTGGTGACGACGACAACTAGCGCGGCAGGCGGCAGATTAAATTAAGAGGGGGCCGGCACAGCGCCGGCCCCCTTTTATTTGAAGCACAATTTTTCGGGTACGCGCTCGGCAAGAATTTGCGACCTGCGTTTAAGGTTTGAAGTTCGGCTTCGGGCGTGGCGCGCGTTCGCCAAGAAATAATCGCGGCGTTTGCGTTTCGCCAACTGTCGGCACCAGTTCAGTCAGCACCCGATCGATTCGGTCAACCGCCTCATCCATCAAACGCAATTTGTCCGGGCCGTCCTCCAACACGGCGGATTGACCAAGAAGTGTAACCGCGTTGCGAATGTGATGGTTCAACTCTGCGACCAAAATTATTTTTTCGCGAGCATGTGCCTGTCGCTCGGCTTCGTATCTCGCCCAGATATATGCCGCCATTGCCGCGCACACGCCAATCGCAATATTGTTCTTGATGGTGCTCACGGCCGGAACTCTTAGCCAAAACAAAGCCCATTCGGAAAAATAGCTGACGCCAAACAACAGTGCGCCAACGAGCAGGGCCGCACCGAACCGTTCGAGCTTCAATCGTCGTGGCGTTGTTTGTTGGCTCATCGAACCTTCGTGTCATTTCTGTGACAGCGCCGTCCCTTCGGAACGCGCAGGCACAGAACGCCGGGCAGGTTATCATGAATTGATACAGAAACCGCTCTGTTAATTTAGTTTTGCTAACTCTCGCCCGGCTGGATCGCCTCGAAGGGAGCGCCCCGCCGTTGCCATCCGGATGTGCTACATTCATTTCCTGCCATGAATCTGGGAATTTACATCCAAGTTCCGTTCTGCCGCACGAAGTGCACGTACTGCAATTTCCACACCGGAGTTTTTTCTTCCGGCATGTACGCGCCCTACGTCGATGGACTGGTTCGTGAAATATTTGAGCGCGATGCGCTCTACCACGCCGCGGGAATCACGTCGAACTCCTGCCGGTGCGCGGCGGCGTTGAATGTGGATACAGTCTACATCGGCGGCGGCACGCCAAGTTTGTTGGCGCCGTCGGATTTAGCGCGGATGCTGGACGCGTTGCGCGGATCCTTCCGATGCTCGCTGGAAGAAGTTACTCTGGAAGCCGACCCCGAAACAATTACCGTCGAAAAAGTTGAAGCCTGGGTTGCGGCCGGAATTAATCGAATCAGCATGGGCACGCAGTCTTTTGGCGACAAGGAACTTTCAGCTGCGGGACGTCTTCATCGCCGCGCGGATATTTATTCCGCCGACAAAACTTTACGTGCCAATGGAATTAACAATATCAGCTTCGATTTAATTGCCGGCCTGCCTCATCAAACAGAAGAATCCTGGAAGCGGACCGTTGGCGAACTAATCGCGCTTTCGCCGGAGCATGTTTCGATTTACATGTTGGAAATCGACGAAGGTAGCCGTCTCGGCCGTGAAGTTTTGAACGGCGGTGCGCGATACTCCGCCGCTACGATTCCTGAAGATGATTCCATCGCGGACTTCTACGAATTAGCCAGCGCGGAACTTGCCGCCGCAGGATATGAGCACTATGAGATCTCGAATTGGGCGAAGCTCGGTCTGCGCTCGAAGCACAATTTGAAATACTGGCTGCGCGAACCGTATTTCGGAATTGGCGCAGGCGCGCATTCCTTCGACGGCGCGATGCGTTGGGCAAACGCGCATGATCCTGCAGGTTATTCAGCGTCACTGCGCGCGGGCAAATTGCCCGTCGAGCAGAAAGAAATTCTCTCAGATGAGCAATCGCTCGACGAAGAATTATTTCTCGGCTTGCGATTGCTCGATGGAATTAATGTCGGCGCGCTCGAAGCGCGATACAATACGGCTGCTTTGAATTCGCTGCGGCAGCGGATCGATTCGCTCGTCGAACGCGGCCTTGTAGAATGGCGCGGAGATCGTCTGCGGCTTGCGCCGAGCCGCATTTCAGTTTCCAACGATGTATTTGTCGAGCTGATGGCCTAATAAAATTTTCAGGAGGCAAGATGTACGGACCTAGCGTATCGAATTCCACGATTGAAGCCGCTCCGCCAAAAGTTGGCGTGCAAACGGTGGACTTGCGCAGCGACACCGTCACCAAACCCACGCCGGAAATGCGCCGCGCCATGGCCGAAGCCGAAGTGGGCGACGACGTTTACGCCGAAGATCCCACGGTAAATCGGCTGCAGCAACGCGCCGCGGAAATTTTCAAACGCGAAGTGGCGATATTCGTGCCGTCTGGCTCAATGGGGAATTTAATCGCCATAAAAGTTTGGACGCACCACAGCAATGAAGTAATTTGCGAAGAACTCGGCCACATTAATCAATATGAAATGGCGTCGATGTCCGCAATCGCTGGATGCATGCCGCGCACCACGCGCTCCGACGACGGAATCCTCACCTGGGAAATGATCAAGCCTCTCATCCGTCCAAAAATTTATTACCGTGCGCAGACGGCGCTAGTCTCTCTTGAAAATACGCACAACATGGCGGGCGGCACCGTTTATCACCAAAAGAATTCCGACGACATTTGCGATCATGTCCACGCAGCGGGATTGAAAGTTCATCTCGACGGCGCGCGAATTTTTAATGCAGCTGTCGCATTGAAGAAAACCGTCGCGGAAATCACGAGCAAATTTGATTCAGTGATGTTTTGTCTGTCGAAGGGGCTCGCCGCGCCGGTCGGCTCCATGCTCGTCGGCTCCGCCGCGTTCATCGAAGAAGCGCGCATCTACCGCAAAATGTTCGGCGGCGGCATGCGGCAAGCAGGAGTTCTGGCGGCCGCTGGATTAATCGCCCTTGAAAAAATGCCCGCACGTTTACAGGAAGATCACGACAACGCCCGATTTCTTGCCGAAGGACTCGCTCACATCAAGGGAGTGAAAGTTGATCTCTCCAAAGTTCAGACGAACATCGTAATCTTCGACGTGAAGGGAACTGGCCGCTCCGCCGCCGATATTTGCGACGGCCTCGGGGCTCGTGGCGTGCTTGCCGGCCCGACCGATAGCCATTCCATCCGCATGGTCACGCACTGCGATGTGAATCGCGCGGCAATTGAGCGTGCGCTTGTAGAA
>DATBYL010000331.1:0-9867 GCA_036513735.1 Candidatus Acidiferrales bacterium | reverse complement strand
TCTGCTTTTTGCGCGATTCGGGACTGAAGATGTCTTTTGCGTCGTGATAGTAGGTGGCGAGCGCGGCGATGGTGGAAATCAACATGCCCATCGGGTGCGCGTCATAATGAAAGCCATCCAGAAACTTCTTGGTGCTTTCATGAATAAACGTGTGATGCGAAATGTGATAGGCCCAATCGGAAAGTTGCGATTTCGTGGGCAGTTCGCCGTGCAAAATTAAGAATGCCGTCTCAAGATAGGTGCTTTTTTCAGCGAGCACTTCAATGGGATATCCGCGATAGCGCAGGATACCCTTGTCGCCGTCAATATAAGTGATGCGGCTGATGCACGCGGCGGTGTTATTGAACGCAGGATCGTAAGTCATCAGGCCGAAATCGTCCGGCCCGGTTTTAATCTGGCGCAGATCGACGGCGGGGATCGCGCCATCCTTGATGGGCACTTCGTAAGATTTGCCCGTGCGATTATCGGTAATGGAAAGCGACTCGCGTGATTTGGCGGAGCCTTGCGAGGCATCTGGACGCGAAGTTGGCTGCTGAACCGGATTCATGATGTTTTCCCGCGGGAATTATGTCCTTCTCCAATGTACACCAAGTGGCGAGTCCGCGGAAACTCCGACGATGAGTGCGCGGCAAATGGTTACTGCGCGCTGGACGACCTGTGCGGGCGCGCGGAAACTCAGTTCCAATGCTGAAATGTGCCTCTTGACAATAGTCGTTATAACGAGTATAGTGCGGCTGATAGAAAATTGCTGAGGAGGATTCCATGGTTCAAGTAATTCGCAGCGCGGATCGCCACCATCTGGACGCAGGCTGGCTTTCCACGCACTGGCATTTCTCGTTCGACGATTATTACGACCCGAAGAACATCTCGTTCGGGCCATTGCGCGTATTTAATGATGACGTGATTCAGCCGGCCACGGGATTTCCGGCGCATCCGCACAAGGAAATGGAAATCGTCACCTACGTGATTGACGGCACGCTCGAGCACACCGACAGCATGGGCAACAAAGGCCAAATTAAACCGGGCGAAATTCAGCGAATGAGCGCGGGAACCGGCTTGCGGCATTCGGAATATAACGCCTCAAAGATCGAGCCGCTGCATTTGGTTCAGTTGTGGATTATGCCGGCGAAGTCCAGGCTGACTCCTTCCTGGGAACAAAAACAATTTTCCGTGCAAGCGCGTAGCGGAAAACTTTTGCCGATTGCCGTGCCGGAAGGCGAGAAAGTTGAAGGCGCGGTTTCGATTCATCAGGACGCCACGATTTACACTTCTCTGCTTTCAGATGGACAGACCGCGAAGCTCGCGCTCGAAGCCGGAAGGCGCGCGTATATTTTCGTAGTGAATGGCGAACTGAAGCTGGAAGCGACAAACGGAAGTAAAGGCGCGAAACCAATTACGCTTTCCGCGGGCGATCAAGCACGAGTTACAGACGTGAACGCGCTGACGCTAAGCGGCGGTGCGACAGCGGCAGATTTTCTATTGCTGGATCTGCCGTAAGAATTGCAGAATCCTTAACGCGTTAAGAATTCTGCCGGCAGGATGCCGGCGCTACGTAAACCTCGGCGCTCGCGCGGGCTGATAGGGTTGCGAAGCGCCGGCTTCCAGCCGGCGCTTCTCTAAGCATCCCCCAGCCGCTTCCGCAATTCCTGTTTCCGCACCAGCAATTCATTCAATCGATTTACTGCGCCCGCCGCAACGGCTTGCCCATTTGGCCGCGCAGAAAAAACTTCAATTTCTTTCTGTACCGCGGTCAATTCCGCCTCAGCCCGCTTGCGTCGCTGCACTCCAAGACAACTCTCCGCTTCGTCCCAATCCGGCGGAGCGCTCGGCTCGAATGCAATATCGAAAAGTAATCTGCGATCCATTTCATCCAACGTTGCAGCGAGAGTAGCCGCGTCCGGGCGTCCACCTTCCGCGCAAATCGGCAACAGCGCGTTAAACACGCGCTCGGTCTCAAGTCCCGCGTGCAAATTCTCTTTAATAATTTCCTGTGCCAGCCGTTGGCGGAAATCATCGGCTTCAATCAGCATCTGGACCAATCGCCTTTCGGCAGGACGCGCGCTGCGCGCAATTAATTCCGGCTTTGCTTTCACTTCGCCGCGCCGCTCGGCTGCCGCTTTGCGCAACGCTTCGCGGAGCACCGGTTCTTCCACGCGTAACTGCTGCGAAATTCGCGTGGCCCATTCGGAACGCAGCAGCGGATTCGCGATGCGCTGCACATGGGGCATCAGAAAATTTACGGCGGCCAATTTTCCCTGCGCGGTGGTCAAATCCATTTGCCGCGCGCGGCTGATTAAATAGTCCAAAAATGGCGGCGCATTTTCCAGCAGTTTGCGATATTCCGCCGCGCCCTTTTTCTGAATATAGGTGTCCGGATCGGCGGGCTTGCCGTCGATGGAAGGAAGCGCCAGCACGCGCGTATCGAAATCCTGTTCGAGCAGCAAAGCCAGCGAGCGTTCCGTGGCGGCTTGTCCGGCGTTATCCGGATCGTAGTTCACCACAATTCGTTTTGTGAAACGCGAAACAAGTTTCACCTGCGCTTCGGTAAGGCTAGTGCCGCAACTCGCTACGACATTTTCCGCGCCGGCGCGCGCCACGGCGATTGTGTCCATGTAGCCTTCCACCAGCACCACAAATCCGCCGCGCCGAATAGGCTCTTTCGCACGGTCCAGGTGATAGAGCAGCGCGCTCTTGGAATAAATCAGCGTCTCGGGAGAGTTCAAATATTTCGGCATGTCGTCGCCGAGCGAACGTCCGCCGAACGCCACGATTTTTCCGGATTCATTCGCAATGGGAAACATGATGCGCCGGCGAAATCGATCGTAAAAACGTCCGTTGGCATCGCGCGAAATAAGTCCGGAAACTTCAATCAATTTTTCCGGATATTTCGATTTCAGTCCACGCGCCAACGCATCGCCGCCGGATGGCGAAAATCCCAGCCCAAATCGCGCAATGGCTTCATCATTCAATCCGCGATCCAACAGATACGCACGCGCGGCTTTTCCTTCGGCTGTCGTCATTAAATGCCGCGCAAAGAATGTGGCGGCCGCGCTGTGCATTGCCACCAGCGCCGCGCGCTGCTGATTCTTGTGCCGCTCTTCCGGACTGCGTTCGCGTGCTTCCGGAACAGGAATGCCGCACTTTTCCGCCACCACGCGAATCGCTTCCGGAAACGCAATCTTGTCCACTTCCATCACAAATTTGAAAACGTCGCCGCCAACTCCGCAGCCGAAGCAGTGATAAATTTGCTTCACCGGATGCACCGCAAACGACGGCGATTTTTCCGAGTGGAAGGGGCACAAGCCGACAAAATTCTGCCCGCTCTTCCGCAAAGACACGTATTCGCCAATCACGCGGACAATGTCCGCCTGCTGTTTTACTTTGTCCGCGAATGATCCGGCTTCAGCCATGTGACGAGCGAGTGTAATTCGGCAAACTCAAATTGATCAATGTATTGTACAGTGGCGGGACTAGCCGTGCGTATGGCAACGCGTGCCGTAAAGCACCACGTCAAATCCTCTGTGGCGAACATTCCGTTCGTAGCGCATCCCAATTTTGCTCATGATGCGTCGTGACGCATAATTTTCCGGAATTGCAATCGCGACGATTCGATCTGCATTCACGATTTTGACCGCTTCGGACATCACCGCGCCGGCCGCTTCGGATGCCAGTCCACGCCCCCAATTGCGCGGTGTCAGCCACCAACCTATTTCAACTTCCCATCGGGATCCTAATCGCAACGCCTGCAAGCCGCAAAGTCCAATCAGCCGTCCATCCGGTTTGCGCTGAATTTTCCAAAAGCAAAATCCGTTGCTAGCGATGTGCCGCATCTGACGCGCAATAAAATCCCGCACCTTCGCGTCACTCCATGGTTCGCCATTGTTAACGTAGCGCATCACCCGCGGATCCTGCGCGATCGAGCGAAACGCCACGCCGTCCGAAGGCTGCCAGCGGCTCAAGCGCATGCGTTGCGTTTCGATGATCTGCGGAAAGGATTTTCGTTTTGGCCGAATCATAACGAATTCTCAACCGGGAAGAAGGCGGAAATTCATGCCGACCTGCTCGAAATGTTTGTCAGCGGTAAGTACCTCTGAAATTCCAAGCTCATTCATTGCCGCCATGCTGGTTAAATCCGTGAAAGAAATGCGGGGTTTATCAGAAAATTTCAAACGAAGTTCCCACGCCTTCTGAAAACGTTCCGGGGTAATGCGTTCGATCGTTATAAAAGGCGAACGCAACAAACTATCGGCGAATCGCGAAGCCATCCCGAACTCAAGGCGCGAAAACATCATCGTAAAAACTTCATCCAACACATAATCTGAAGTTACGATCAGCCCGGTGCGGCGCGTGCGCTCCGCATAAAAACTTACCACTTGGGCGTGCTCTCGTTCTCCTCGGTCCGCAAGAGCCAGCCAACCCCACGTGTCCACAAAAAGCTTCAACGCGAATTCTCACCGTAAAGTTCGGAGTCAATATCCGCCGCAAGTGAGCCATGTTCCGCGATTCCGATTACATCGAGCATCGGGTCACGCTCACCGCTCAGAATCACGCGCAGCCGATCAAGCGTCTTCTGCCGAAACACACCATTCTCAACGGCATTCTGAAAAAGCTGCACAAATTCGTCTTCACCGATCACCAGATGCACGCGATTATGGCGACCGTCACGATTCTTGCAGAATCGCAGCCCTTCCCAGGTCTGTCCCTCAAACGCGAAAAGGTTGCGCTCAATGCGAGCCTCGTCGTGCTCGTCCCAATGATATGAGCCGACCGCCCGGTACTCAACTGTAGCCATCTTTTCAGACATACTCACCTCTACTAGAATCTAATAAACTCTACTAGATTCTACTAGCCTTGTCAATCCTTCAACGCCACCAAAGTTATCGCCGCACCGCCGCGCTCCGGAATTTCATTGCTGATTTTCTCAACCAGAGGATGCCCGGAAAGGAATTCGGCCAGTCCGCGCCGCAAAGCTCCTGTGCCGTGTCCGTGAATGATGCGCACTCCCAATTTTCCCGCGACAGCCGCCTGATCCAGAAATTTGTCCACTCGTTCAGTGGCTTCTTCCACGGTATTGCCGATCACATTAATTTCGTCGGCAGAAGGCTCGTCGCTTGGCTGGGATTTCACGGTAACGCCGGGTGAATATTGTGCCGGCGTGGACTTCTTCTTCGCGGCGGCATCATCTTCCATGATGGAAAGAATGTCATCGAGCGCGATTTTCATTCGCAGCGGGCCGGCTTCCACGTCGGCACCACGCGAATCTATTCGCCGCAGCACGACGGGCGACGGAAATCCGCGCACGCGAATTTTCACTCCGGGCACAAGTCGTTCCGCGAGCACAGGTTTTTCTGTCGGAGTAACAGCCGCGCCCAAATCTTGCTGTGATGCCGACAAATGTTGGACAACCGCCGCGTCAGCTTCCTCGCGTGCATCAGCGCGTGCTTTTGTAACGGAACGCTGCGCCTGTTTTGAAAATTGCTCGCGAAGCTGACGCTCCTTGATCGTTTCCAGCGCCTGCGTCAGCGTGGATTCATGCTGCTTCAACGCTTCAGCAAATTTTTGTTCCAGCTCGGTGATACGTTTCCGTTGTCGGTCCGCCCATTCCGTTTGCAAAAGTTTTCTTTCGCGCGCGATTTCTTCGGATTGCTCGCGGACGGCCGCGCGCAGTGCGTCCACTTCATCGCGCGCGCTGTGCAGATACGCAATCAGATCTGCCGCTTCGTGTGCCGCGGGACTTATCTCCGCCCGAGCGCGTTCCAAAATGTGATGAGGCAATCCGAGCCGCTCGGCAATCGCGATGCCGCTCGATCCGCCCGGCACTCCGACGAGCAGCCGATACGTGGGGCGAAGATTTACCGTGTCAAATTCCACGGCCGCATTCAAAACTCCGGGCGTGGTGGAAGCGTAAGCTTTCAGCCGATCGTGATGCGTGGTTGCAAGCGTCAAACAATGCCGCGTGCGAAATTCTTCCAGCAGCGCAACGGCCAGCGCAGCGCCTTCTTCCGGCGCGGTTCCCGTGCCAAGTTCATCCACAAGCACGAGCGAATTTTGCGTGACCTCCGCCAACATGCCGCGCAAATTCAACATGTGTGCCGAAAAAGTGGAAAGATTTGCCGAGATGGATTGCTCGTCGCCAATATCCGCGAGCACTTGATCGAAGATCGGCAGTTCAACTGATTGCGCCGTGACAGGAATTCCTGATTGCGCGGCGAATACAACAAGCCCCACAGTTTTCAGCGCGACAGTTTTTCCGCCGGTGTTCGGTCCGCTGATTACCAGAACCGTTTCGTCGCCGCCCATCACCAATGACATCGGCACGACGTGCCCGCCATCGCGCCGAAGCGCCGCTTCCAACACAGGATGGCGCGCGGCGTCGAGTTTCATTTGCGGACGAGTGTTGTTGTTTGCGAAAACTGGCAGCGCGCAATCAAACTGACGCCCATATCTTCCACGCGCAAAAAGCGAATCGAGTTCAGCGATAGTATCTGCTGCATGGCGAAGCGCGGGCGCGTTCGCGCGCAACATATCGCTGATCGCCGCCAGAATGCGCGCGATTTCTACGGACTCATCCTCTGCAAGCTGCACCAATTTATTATTAAATTCAATCGCCGCAAGCGGCTCGACGTAAACAGTTTGCCCTGTGGCGCTCGCACTGTGAACAATCGCATTCTTCACGCTGGAATGTTGTCGGTCCGCGGCGCGCACCGGTATCACGTAGCGATCGTTGCGCAGCGTGACGTAATCCTCGCCGGCCTCAGCGCCGCGCGAGCGCTGAATTTCGCGCAGCGATTTCTGAATCGAATCGCGCGTGCGCGCAAGTGTTCCGCGGATCCGCCGCAGCTCCGGCGAAGCGTCATCGCTGATCGTCCCGTCGGGCAAAACTGTTTTGCGAATTACGGTAGCACTCTGACGAAAATCAGCCAGCGATTCGGCGCGCGCGGAAAGTCCAGGAAACGATTCGCGCCCTTCATGGAAATGAGTTTTCAACCACGCCGCAGTATTCAGCAGCGACGCCGCGTCCAACAATTCGCCGGGCGCAAGAACCGTAGTCGCCGCGGCAATTTCAGACGCGCCCGGTTCCAATCGCGTCAGCCACGGATCGGGATCGGCCAGCGCGCCGAAGCCCAATTCATTGCTGCCGCGCAGCCATTCCATCGATTCGCGAATCAGCGCGAATTCACTTTGCAACTTCGCGCGATCCTGCGAAAACTTCAGCGCTTCCACCGCGCGTCTTCCGGGCGCACAGGTATTGAACCCGCAAACAATTTCGCGCAGGCGGCCAAATTCAAGAAGTTCTTCAGCGGAACGAGGCATGATGGCTTTTACTTTCGGGGCTTAACTCAATGATTGTAGCAAACAAATTTGCGCGCTCACTTATGTGCTGGAACTGCGCGCCGCGGGCCAAGCTCTTCAACCATCGCGACCGTCAGCGCATCGATCACATCAATTGCAGCCTTCGCTTTCATGTCGTGATTGTTCACAATAAAAGAAAAAACTAAATGCGCGCCGCGCGTAGACGTCGCATAACCCGCCAATGAATCCACATGCGTGAGCGATCCCGTTTTCGCCGAAACATTTCCAGCGGCCGGAGTATTCTTCATTCTGTCCATCAACGTCCCGTCTTCACCGGCCACGGGAAGCACAGAACGAAATGTTGTCGCCCACGGTTGCTCCGTAACCCATCGCAGCAGCGCAACATCCGATTGCGGCGACACCAAATCTTTTCGCGAAAGCCCGGAAGCGTCCGTCATCACTACGTCATCTTCCTTCAAGCCGATGCCGACGCGGAAATCCTGCTCAAATTGCAGCGCCGCGTCCGCCGAAGGATCTCCGGTTTTCAATCGCGCAGCAGCGCGCAAATACATTTCAGCGTGAAGATTCTGGCTGATCTTCGCCATCACGCGCAGTGCGTCTGAAAGTGGAAGTGAAACGTGCTCCGCAAATACGTTCGGCGGCCCGACCTCTGGGGCGGAAAGCGGCGGAATAAAAAATTGCATCGGAGGGTGTCCGCTACCCGTGGACACTTCGACATCGACGTGTCGAAACGCTGAACTTCCATCTGCCTCATACCACGCCCCCTCATCCCCCGTGTGCCGGGCACGCGCTCGCCCTTCAATCACAACTCCGCGCGCCTCCAGCAAATTCTTCAACAACTCCGCCGCAAATTCCGCCGGACGATCAATCGCAATCGCCATCGAATGCGGTTGCACGCCAACCGGCATCGACCCGCTCACGACAATTAGTGTAGATCCCGGCTCTCGCGAAACAGAAAGTTTCTGCGCCGATCCCTTCGCACCAGTCACAACTTCATTTCGGATCTGATAAATGTTCGTCGAAGGCGCAATCGTGAAAGTTGCGGGCGCACCGGCAACTTCCGAAGCGTGCAGCTCCAGAAAAAATACTCCATCATTTATTTCCAACGCCGAAACCGGTACGCCGTAACTCCACAACATGTCGTCAATCGCCCAGCCGGATGGATACGTTCCGCCGGCAAAATAACTATCATCGCCAATCACGTCGCCTGTAATTTTTTTCACTCCGCGCGCCACCACCGCATCCGCAAGTTCCGCCAGAATTTTTTCCGGCGGCCCATCGCGCTCCGCCTTTTTCGCAAACGGAAAAACTCGATTGGAAAGATTCGGATCGCCGCGCCCGACCAGCACCAAATCTCCGTGAATCACTCCATCAGCATCCGCGGCCGAGCGGCTCTCAATCGTCGTGTGAAAACAGTAGTCCGAGCCAAGCGTCGCAAGCGTCAGCGCCGCCGTAAATAATTTCGCATTCGACGCCGGCAAAAAATATCGATCCGCGTTCAGCGAATAAAGCACCTCGCCGCTATCGGCGTCCTCAACAAGCATTCCCCAATACCCGCGATTCACATCCGCCGCGCCAAGAATTTTTTCCACCTTCACACGGAACGCCGCAACGCCAGCCCGTTCGCGCGGCGCGGACGCAGTTGCCGCGCGATGCGTCGGTGTTTGCGCGACGGCCGGCAACACCGTCGCAACCGCAATTAAAACCAACGCAAATAATTTTCGTGGGTTCATACGATTTATTTTCGGTATCACAGGCCGCCAATTCCCTCAGAAAATCGCCACGCTCATTTCAAAATGATTCAACTCGAAGCTATCGGTTTCCGTCGAGCACGTCAATCCGCCCGCCACAACCAGCGGCCAACCAATCATCCACATTTCGATTCTTACCGGAGTGACGCTTCTTTGCACAGGTCTCGCGATGCACCGGCTGGCTCGTTCCCGCAAAGTTGCGTGCGTGAGCGCGAAGCACTATCATCATTGCGCCCATCCCACTTGGAGGATACGAATGCGAAAAGCGATTGCTCTTGCCGCGGCGTTTGCACTGGCCGCTATGCCGCTCGTCGGCGCCGATAAAGATAAAGCTGAAGATCGCCTGATGGATTGCGGTACCGCGATGCATGAAATTCTGAACGTGCCGGACAACATTCCCCAAAATCTTTTGGACAAAGCTGAATGCGTGATCGTGATGCCGAGCGTGTTGAAAGTTGCGTTCATTGGCGGTGGCACGTACGGACGCGGCGCGATGACCTGCCGCAGCGGCCCGCGATTTGACGGCCCGTGGGGCTCGCCCACGATGATGGCGATGGAAGGCGGAAGTATCGGCTTTCAAGGCGGCGCATCGGCAACGGATTTGGTTCTTTTGGTGATGAACGATCGCGGCGCTCGCGCCATTCTTGAAAATAAAGTGAAGCTTGGCGCCGATGCAACCGCCGCCGCAGGTCCGAAGGGACGCACCGCTGAAGCAGACACGGATGCGAGCATGCGCGCCGAAGTGCTTTCGTATTCGCGTTCGCGCGGTTTATTCGCCGGCATTTCGCTGGAAGGTTCAACA
>DATBYL010000330.1:0-7826 GCA_036513735.1 Candidatus Acidiferrales bacterium | reverse complement strand
GCGCCGCCGAAAACCGATCCAGCCGCACTGCGCGCCGGACTCGTTTTCTTCCGCAATGGCCAACGCGCCAATGACACAGCGCTGGTTTCAGCGGCGGACATTAATCCCATCACGCACGCCGCTTCCTTCCGCCTGAGCCTGCCGCTCGAAAAACTGGCCACCGGAAATTACACCGTGCAAGCCGTAGTCGTGGAAACTGGCGGCACGCAAGCGGCGTTCGCGCGAAATTACTTTAATTTGCGAAAGCCTGCGGCCCCCACTGCAACTCCAACAGCAGCGCCTGCTGCGCCCGGCGGCGGAACGCCAGAGTTTTAGTATCAGCCGCCAGCGTGCGGCGCAATTTCGATTTCAGTTTAATTCGGCGCAGTCCGCCGCGCTTTAATTTCCGTCAGCACGCGCTCGATCTCATCTTCCTTTTCAAGCCGGCCAAGCTGATCGCTCAGTCCGTCCGCCGTCAGATCGCGCTCCGCTTCGCTCACCGCCTCCGCGTGATGAACCTTATCCTTCAGCCGCTCGAAAGTGGCAATCTTGGAATGATCTCCCATCGCCATCTGCGCTCGGCTGGCTTTGCTGGATGCCACCGACCTTCGATGCCGCGCAATCAGCAAATCGCGTTTTGATTTCGCTTCTTCCAGTTTTTCTTCCAGCTTCCCTAGCGCCGTTTTCAAATGCTCCACCTGCGCTTTCTGGTCTGTCACCTGCTCCCGGTAACTATCCGCATACTTCTGATAGCTCCGGTGACGCTCCAGCGCGGCCCGCGCCAGATCGTCTTCCTTCTTATCCACCGCGCGCTCCGCTTTGCGATACCAGTCCGCCGCGGCGTCATCGTTCTCTTTCATTTTCTTTTCGAGCATGTGCCGGTCCGCGATGGAAACCGCCACCTGCGTCTTCACCTGCATATACTGATTTTCCATGTCCAGAATCACCTGCTTGATCATCTTCTCCGGATTTTCGGCGCGATCAATCAGGTCGTTTAAATTTGCGCGAACCAAAGTTGTTACCCGTTCAAGTAGTGCCATGACGTTCTCCTTTCATTGCAAAAAACTAAATCGTCTTTACTTGCTAGCCGCAGGCGCTTCCGGCGCAGGCGGAATCAGCGGACGCGCCGCCTTATCGCCGATCATGCGCACGTTGGCAAGCAGGTCGCCCATCTTCATTCCGGAAAGCGCTTCAAACAGCGCCGGAACTTGCGCGGCAATGTTCGTTACGTCTCCTGTAATTTTGCTCAGTCCCGTCGACTCGCCGTTGCCCGTGGAGACCACCGTGATGCGATCCACATTCGCCAGTGGCATCACAATGTTCTTCACGATCTCCGGCATGCCCGTGAACAAGCGGTCGATCACCGCCGCCTGGTTGTATTCCTGGTACGCCTCGGCTTTCACGTTCATCGCCTTGGCTTCGGCTTCGCCCTTCTTGAAAATAATTTCCGCTTCTGCTTCTCCTTGGGCGCGGATTGCGGCCGCTTGTCCTTCTGCTTCGGCTGTCAGGCGCTGCTTTTCCGCCGCGGCAAGTGTTTCGATTTTCTGCCGCTGGATTTCCGCCTGCTTCATCACCGTGGCAATCAACTCTTTTTCCACACGCGCGATTTCCGCTTCCTGCACCTTCACCTGCGCTTCGCGTTCCACCTGTTGCACGCGCACGGATTCGGTAATCACTTGTTGCTGCATCACGTTGGTTTCGATTTCGTAAGCTTTGTCCGCTTGCGCCTGCGCTTTCTTCGTCACTTCGAGAAATTGCGCGCGCTTTACGTCCAGGTCCCGTTGCGATTCAGCCTGCTTGCCGAGCGAAGTTGTCTCCGCCAGCACTCGTTCCTGATCGGCTTGCGCTTTCGCAACCGCCGAAGCTCGCGTGGCTTCCGCGCGCTTGATGGCGATATCGCGATCCGCTTCTGCCGCGGCAACGTCCGCATCTCGCTTGATGCGCGCCACATCCGGCCTGCCCATGTTCGTGATGTAATCATTCTTATCGCGGACTTCTTTAATGGTGAACGACACGACGCCCAGTCCCATCTTGTTCATGTCGTCCGCACAGGTGGAACGCATGCGGTCGGCAACCATTTCAGGCTCTTTCACGATTTGTTCCACCGTCAATTGCCCGATAATTCCGCGCAAGTGTCCTTCCATCACCAGCCGGATCAATCCTTCGCGCTGGTCGGGCGGCTTCGTCAGGAATTGTTCCGCCGATGTGCGGATGGATTCCGGATCCGATTTCACTTTGATCTGCGCCACCGCTTCCACCGTCACCGCGACGCCCTGCGATGTGTAAAGGTCTTGCTGCGGCGCTACATCGAACGACATTAATTCGAGCGACAGTTCGCGGCACGTTTCCACCATCGGAATAATTACCGTGCCGCCGCCCTGAACAATTCTCGTGCCCCGCAGACCGTAAACGATCAGCGCTTCGTGCGGCCCCGCTTTGCGATACATGCGCGCAAGCACCGCCATCAGAAACATCACCGTCAACGCAATTAGCCCTGCGATGATCCACACTCCGTTAACGCCTTGCATATGCCGCCTCCTGAAAAGTGTGCCGCTTTCCAATTCATGGAAAGCGATCAAGTCGGTCACGCACGTTTACTTCACGCGCGGTTAGCTGGGTGAATGGCCTGAACTGCTACCTCGTACAAAGTTTTGGCGCCCCGAATTATTGCCGGCGCTTATTTCGTGAACTCACTCCACGGACGTACATACGCAATTCCCTTTTCGTAATGCGTGATCACAACTTCCGCTCCCTTTTCGAGCGGCTTCTTCGCCAAGCACTTCGCGCCCGCGCTTTTCCGTACTCCGCCTTGCGTGTAAACAATTTCTCCGGTGCGTCCCGAGCGTATCGGCACGTTCACCGACGCCACAATTCCTTCCATCCTGTAATCTGCGTCGTCCAAAATAGTTTCGTGCTTCAGCAACACCTTCACAAAAAACCAGGACACTACTGCCGCTCCAACAACTCCGGCCAGCGTTGCGATCCCGAGCGTGGCCAGATACCAGAAGCGGTAACGAATCGTAAGCAGATATCCCACGCCGCCGAACCACGCCAGAAACGCAAGCACCGACGCCGCGTTAATCCATCCGCCGCGCGATCCATTGGAATGCGCCGCGTGTCCGTGTGCTGCGCCCGCGTGCCCCATGTGGTGCAACTTAAAGGGCAAATGAATGTGCAGCGCGCCGGAAAGGAATGACACGAAACTCAAAATGAATCCCACGGCGAAGCACGTCAGATAAAATGCCGGCCAATTCATCGCAATTCCCTTTCGCTCCTAACCCACAACAATCGCCCTAACGCTCAGCCACTGCCTTCGGCTCGTCTCGCAACAAAACTTCCCCAAGCTGTTCCGCCATCTCCGGACTGCGCAGAATCTGCTCCAACAACAAAAGCGCTCGCCGTGAATCAGGTTCATCCACCAGAGTTTTCAGCGCGCGGCAAAGTTGCGAGTCAGCGCGAAATTTTTCAACGCCGCTCATCAACCATGAATCCAGTTTGTCCTCGTGCACTCGCAATTCCGACGCGAGTTCCGAGTGATACCCTTCCGGATCCGCCACCAGAAATCCCGGATACACTCGAAAAAATCGGCTCAGCAAATCCCGCGTCTTCTCCGTCAAATGTGGACGCGCGCCGCCTTCGATTTGCGATAAATACGCCTGGCTTACCGTTTCGCCCAGTTCCTTTTTCATGGCGCGCACCACTTCCGATTGCGTCATGGTGCGCCCCAGCCCGCGAAGCGGCCCTTCGACGGCGCGTAGAAATCGGATTTTCTGTCCGAGAGTCATGTATCGCGTATTGCTATTCTGTAATAGCAATTAGCAATATACTTGTCAAGGAAAATCGGAAGCGTGTTACAAAGCACCGGTGGGAATGTCAGCTTAGCTGTTTAATTTCAAAAGGTTACAGGCAGGCCAATGAACTATTCCGTCTTACGCAATTCCCGCAAATCAATCCCCAATTGCTGACATTTCTTGTACAAATGGCTTCTCTCCAGCCCCAATGCTCGCGCTGCATTCGTCATGTGATAACCGTGCTTCGCCAGCTCGCCAACAAGTGATTCCCTCTCAAATTTTTCCACGCGCTCCGCCAGCGTCCCCGAAAATCCCGCCGCGCCGCTGGAATTTCCACCGTGCGCGCCGTGCGTATCTCCAGTTCGCGGCAGCGCCATGCGAACGTCTTCCGCCGTCACACTTTCTCCGGCGGCAATCAACAATAATCGCTCGACAACATTGCGAAGCTCTCTCACATTTCCCGGCCACGCGTAATGTTGCAGCTCCTGAATCGCAGCCGGCTCAATCGGCTTTTCTTTCCATCCATTTTGTGCGGACACCTGCCGCGCGAAATGTTGCACCAGCGCCGGAACGTCGTCCACGCGTTCGCGCAATGGAGGCAACGTCAGCGGAAACACATAAATTCTGTGAAATAAATCCTGGCGAAAAGCATTCTGCCGCACAAGCTCTTCCAGGTTTCGATGCGTCGCCACAATCACACGCGCGTCTACGCGCACTGGCTTATCTCCGCCGACGCGCTCCACCTCTCCTTCTTCCAACACGCGCAATAATTTCGCCTGCATGGTCAGCGGCATGTCGCCAATCTCGTCCAGAAATAATGTGCCGCCATGCGCTTGCTCGAATTTTCCCGTGTGCCGCCCGGAAGCTCCCGTGAACGCGCCTTTTTCATGGCCGAATAATTCCGACTCAATTAATTCTGCCGGAACCGCCGCGCAATTTAATGTGATGAACGGCCCCGCATGCCTCGGACTATTTTCATGCAGCGTCCGCGCCACCAATTCCTTGCCCGTGCCCGTTTCACCCAGAATGCAGACGCGCGTTTCGCTCGCCGCCACTCGCCGAATCTGCGTCATCAACCGTTCCATCACCGGGCTCTGCCAAACTATTTCGTGACGCCCCAACCGCGTGCGCAGTTCCCGATTTTCCTGCTCCAACCGCGAAAGTTTCAAAACATTTTCGACGGTCACCATCAACTTTTCCGTCGAAAGCGGCTTCTCCAGAAAATCCACCGCGCCCAATCGCGTTGCGCGGACTGCCATCTCAATGCTCGCCTGTCCGGAAATCATTAAGACTGGCGTTGTCACTCCCGCGTTCTTCAAATCTTCCAGCAGACTCAGTCCATCACGGCCCGGCATCATCACGTCTGACATAATCAAGTCAAAGCGCTCGGATTTCGCCAGTTCCAGCGCACGCACCGCCGAATCGCAAACCGTGGCTTCATATCCCGCCAAACGAAACGCGCGCGAAAGCGATGCCAGCGTGTTCGGATCGTCGTCAACAACCAACAAATGCGCGGTGTTTTTCATTCGCCCAATCCCAGCGTACTCTTCACGCCAACATTTTCCGTGCGCCGCTTTTCTTTCACCAACTCAGCTTCCTCGCGCGGAGCCGCGCCATTTCCAGACCCGCGTTCAGCGCCTCGTCCCGTGTCGATGTGATTTTCCACTCCCGGCGGACGCACCGGGAACTCAATCCTAAATGTCGCCCCATGTCCCGGCGCACTCTCCACCGAAACTTTCCCGAAATGATCGCTCACGATCGATTGCACAATCGCCAGTCCCAATCCCGTGCCCATGCGCTTCGTCGTGTAGTACGGCGTAAATAATCTTTCGCATTCTTCCGGAGTCAGCCCCGCTCCCGTATCCGAAATTTCCACGCCCACCACGCCATCGCCATGTCCCGTTCGCACCGTCAACGTGCCGCCCGAAGGCATCGCATCCAGCGAGTTCAGCACCAAGTTACTCAGCGCGCGATGCAGCAAATCCGGATCGGCCTGAATCACCGGCATATTTTCATCCAGATAAAGCTCCGGCGTCACCGGCGGCCGGCCCATCACATTAAATTGCGCATCGTAAACACGCACCGCATTTCGCACCGCATCATTTAAGTTTGTCGGCTGAAATTGCGGCGCAGGCATCTTGGAAAAATCGCTGAAGCGCGTAACAATCGTCTTCAAATTATCCAGTTCAGCCCGCAGAGTTTTCGTCGACTCCGCAAATATTTCGTCAAACAATTCCGGCGTCTGTTGACGTGCGCGTTGCAAATTCTCAAGCGTCAATTGCAACGGGAACAGCGGATTCTTCAACTCATGCGCCAGCCGCCGCGCAATTTCGCGCCACGCCGCCACGCGCTCTGCTTGCACTAATCGTTCGCGTTGCTCGGCCAGTTGACGCGTCATCTCATTGAAGTCCCGCGCAAGTTGGCCCACTTCATCTCGCGATTTCACATCCACGCGCACCGCCCAATCTCCTGCTGCAACTTCGCGCGCGCCCGTCGCCAGTTTCGCCAGCGGACGCGTAATTCGCGCTGAAAACCACACACTCATAAACACGCCCAACAAAATTCCCGCGCCGCCGACAATCACCGCGAGCGAACGAATAAAACTCACCAGCGTCACAAGTTCCTTGCGCGAACTGCCCACCAACAGCACTCCCAGCAATTGATTTCCGCGCCCTTGCAACGGAATCGCGTGGAAATTTTCCGCGCTCGCCGCGTCCGCGGAATTCCATTGCACCGTCAACTCCACCGGCATTCCCTGTTTCTGCACTCGCTCGATCAGCGGCGCAAGTTTTTCCGCCTGCCCCACGGATCCATTCACGTCCGTCAGCATCGTCGGATCGAATCCGGCCTGCAAATTTTTATAAAGCAGCGCGCGCATTCCTTCCGGAAGCGCCAGCGTCTTCAGAAAATCTTTATCGAGCTGCACTCCGCCAATGATGTAAAGATTTTTTTCATTCACAGACGCGACGCGCACCGCCGTCAGTGAAAGCGCCACGCCATCCGGCAATTCCGTGCGGCTCAAAAACGCGCCTACCTGATTCCAGTCGTGCCCGTTGGCAGTCACCCATTCCATTTTGTATCCGAAGTGCGCCTGCCATTCCTTCGAGGAAATTACCGAGCCGTCGTCTCCCACAATATCCAGAAAATCCAGCGCATTGGATTTCGCCAGCCCTTCCGCTTCAGAAAGATAATTCGACGCGTCGCCGCCAGGCCTGTATATATTGATCGCCATGCTGGTCGTGCCTTGCGAGTCTTTTATTCCCGTCACGCGACGCACCACGTCTTCGCCGCGCTGATCGTATTCTCGCTTAAATTGTTCGGTCAGCGCGTTCGTGTGCCCCTGATCAATTTTCTCAAACTCGCTTTGTGTGTACGTGGAAACGCTCCACGCCACAAGCGCCACGGCCACGATGATCGTCAGCGTGAAAACCAGCGCGAGTTTTAGTCGAAAGCTCACTCTTAATTATTTCCTGTCCCGGCCCCACTTGCTGAGTGCGGCGTCTGCTCCAGCCACAAATTTTCCAATCTCCATCCGCCCCATTTCGGCGGCATCCAATCTTTCACCTGCGCGCCCACCGCATAAATTTCCGGCACGAACGCCACAGGAATTATTTTGCCGCGATCCAGCACCGCGCGCTCCGCCGCGTATCGTTGCTCCGGAGTCTCCAGCGGCATGAACGCCGCCTCCGCTTGCGCTCCGTTTAATCGCGCCATGATTGTCGACAACGCTTCACGCGCATCCGGCGCCGCAATTCGCCACCGCATCAATCGCACATCAGAATTACTCGCGGCACTTTCCGCGGAAACTCTCAAATCAATTCCCGCATCGCGTGCGTTCACCGCAATCCTCTGCGCAATTAATGCCGCGGAAGGATCAGCGCCATCATAAACCAACGTCTGCAATGGTGACGCAGAGTATTCCGCGCGAATTTTCTTTGCGTCAACAACGTTCACTTCCGCCGGAAATAAAAATGCGTACCCGGAAAGCCATTGCGGCAATAAACTTCCCGCCGGTTCGCCCTGTCTTTGCAAAAGCACATTCACAATCGCCACGCG
>DATBYL010000329.1:0-4964 GCA_036513735.1 Candidatus Acidiferrales bacterium | reverse complement strand
GATCGAATGCATCGCAGCCATCGTGCGGGTAGACATTTCGTTCGGATCGGTACCCGAGCACTTGGGATAACTGAGGGCTGACGCGTACTCCTTACCCCGATTGATGCCACGCTCAAGCGCGCTGGCATCGCTGGTGAAATCCTGCAACAGCAGAAGTTCGGTGGTGAGTTCATAGATCGCTACACGGTCTTGGGGCTGCATCTGGCGGATAAACTTTTCCACCTGATTGAATATGGTTCCGAGAAGATGTGGGCGCCTCACAAATACATGGTCGTAGTAAGCCGTGTTGTACGCATCCAGCACGATGACGGTCAGCGGCGGCGCGCCTCCATTCCCCGGCGCAAGTTGATTGGTAAAAACATTTGGCGCGGCCGCCGCCGCAGCGGCGCGAAAGTTCCGTGTCCCCTCCGAAATCGACGTGATCTGTTGCCGCTGTCCCTCATCCAGCAAAAGGAAGTCGTCTTTCGTCAGCCCCTTGACCGGCCGGCCTTCCGCATCTTGAACCGTCACGCTAACTTGAACGAGCCGCGTGGTGACGTGAACGGCCGATTGCGCGGACGGCGTCGCCACCGCGAGCGGTGGCGGAGGGGGCACAGATTGCGCGAACGCGAATGCCACACCTGCCAGACAAAGTGCAACCGCGATGACAGCAATCTTCACGCGCATGATGTCTCCTCACTTGCGCCGATATCGCGCACACGTCACTTTTTGGTTGTAATAGACATTCTAGGGCAGGAGTCTATTGCGGTTCCAGTAGAATGTCAATGGGAAATCGGAGCAGCATAGACATTCCTATCTGCGCGGGTTTCTTCGCTCTGAAAGTTGGAATTCGCACAGACAGGAATGTCTGTGCTACTTACACCTACTGTTTCGTTGGTGGTTGCAGCGGTGTTGTCGCCGCAAATAATCGCCACAGCGGAATAATCACCGAGCCAATCGCGCCGTTACCTTCATCCCGCAGAACCAGACGCACCTCGCTGGCATCTTTCGCGAGCACAAGTGTTTTTGAATATGTGAATCCGTCGTGCAGAAGTTTTTTGTAGTCGTCCGCGTTATGGCTCAGGTCGATTGTCTTTGAAATTTCGCCGACCTGCTGGCCGACGGAGTTGAATTCCGCCCACGTTTCGGAAAGAGTGTCAGTCCATTGCTCGCCCTGCTGCTGGAAGCGCAACTGATTCGCGTCCACAGTGATTTTTACTTTTATTTGCCGCGCGTCGGAGACAGTCACGCCGTCCGCTTGCACATCAAAGCCTAGCTCCGTTGATTCCAGCGGGCTTTTCATCGCATCGGTAAGTTTCTCGGCGGCAATTTCAGGGACGGACGCAGTATCGGCGACGGCGTAATATCCTTTGCGGTAATGCAGTTCGACGCCCGGCCGATTTACCTTCACATTAATTTCGCGGAATTCGCCATTCCACTTATTGTGATCCGGATAGTAGCCGAGAATGTATGTGTCCGCGGAATCGTCAACCACGCGGCGAATTGCTCCGGCCAGATCATTCGTTCCTCGGATCGCATGGCCGCCTGATTCTTCGGCGAGATTTCTCATGGCGTTGAATTGTCCGAGAGGTCCGCCGGAAGTTCCGGCAACGCCATAATTTCCACTCGCAGGCGTTGGACCACCTCCTCCTGCCACCGGACCGCGAGCCGCCGCGTGAGGCACCGGGCCACCGCCTCCGCCACTGGGGGCGGCAAGCCCTCTGGCATCAATTGCATCGAGAGGGAGACCGGCGTTTGCAAGAATCTTCGCCGACTTGTCGATCTTTTCGTCTGTGATAACCCTTTGATATGGAAAACCGTTCGATAGCCAAATCAAATTCTTTCGTCCCGAAACAAACGCAAGGCGTTTCGAGATCACCGTCATCGCGTTCATCGTGTAGTTGCTCATCGTGAGCGTATCTGTGGCTGCGGGAGGATAGAAACGAGTGACATGGCTTCTTGCAATTTCCAAGCCGCGTAGGAGCGCGTTCGGATCACTGGTGAAATCCTGCAAGAGATAGAGTGTGTCCGCGAGTTGGTAAAGCGCAACGTGATCTTGCGGCTGCATCTGGCTAACAAATTGTTTCACCGCTTGGAACATCGGATCGATCGCGCAAACCGAGGTGCCGCCGGGCGGCGGACAAAGCTTTGAATCCCAATAGCCCGCGTTATAGGTGTCCAGAACGATGACGGTGAGCGGCGGTTGTGATGGGCCGCCCGGCTCGAATTTGTTAGTGAAAACATTTGGCGCCGCGGCGCGCGTGGTGGTCACAAGATTTGTTTGCTCGGAAAAAGATGCGATCTGCTGGCGCTGCCCCTGATCGGATAAAACGAAATCGTCTTTCCTAAGTCCCGTAATCGGGTTGCCGCGATCATCGTGCACGGTTACGGTTACTTGCACGACGCGAGTGGTCACATGGACCGCGGATTGCGGCGATGGCGTTGGCGCTGAAGGCGGTGGAGGCGGCGGGACGGATTGCGCGAACGCAAATGACACGCCGGCGATGCAGATCATTGCGGTGATCAGGATGTGCTTGATGCGCATAGTTTCTCCCGCAGCAGCCTACCTGCAGTCCCATAGTGCGTCAAGGGGAACATTCTGCCCACGGGCCGCCACGTATGCTCACTTATCAAGATGAAAGCTCACCTCAAAAGTGCATTCGACTTGAGAGGGAACGTCCTTCAGCAGCGTCGGCTTAAAACGCCACTGTTTCACCGCGTCAATCGAAGCCTGCACCAGCATCGTCGGACCCGAAACATAGGTCGCTTCAATCACGGTGCCATCTGTATCAATTACCGTCTTCAGCTTCACAGTGCCTTGTACGTGCGCGTCTATCGCCGCCTTGGGGTAAACGGGAGGAACTTTGCTGATGAGAAAAGCCATTTGCACATCGCCACCTTTGTTCACGCGCGGCGGAGGTTGCTTAGACGTGGCTGGCGGAGGAGGTGGTGGAGGCGGAGGAGTTTGCGCTTGAACCTGCGCGGAAATTGCGACGATGCAAATGATGCTGAGAAGAACTGCTAAGCGAGATTTCATGGTGAGTCCTCAATTGGCCGGATGTCTAGGGTCACGCTGATTATACTCGCGATTTTTCGCGAATTGCCTGGTCACATGGAAGAAGCCCGCGCCGACAGGCGTGCCGGTGCAACTCGCACCGTCATCAACGGTTACTGGCCAAGCCGAAAATTTATTTCGAGAACGCATTCGACTTGAACCGGAACGCCGTTCAGAATCGTCGGATGGAATCTCCACTGTTTCACGGCATCAATCGCCGCCTGAACTAACATCGCCGGACCTGAAACGTAGGCCACTTCGATCACGTTGCCATCATTATCAATTACCGTGTGCAACCGGACGATGCCTTCAACGTGCGCTTGTCTCGCGAGTTCGGGATAGACGGGCGCAACTTTGTTGGTGGCTGTTGCAGCTGCGACGTCACCGCCTTTGGTGATGCGCATCGGGCGTCCCCCGGGCGGGGGAGGCGGCGGAGGCGCGGCAGTTGAAATGCCGCCAACAACGCCGCCGGACAGAGGACCGAAATTAGGGCGCGGATCCTTCGCGGCGTCCAGTTCAGGATGTTCTCTCTTCATTTGTTCCTGCGTGTCCTTCATTATTGTCAAAAGTATGGGCGTTAGGGATTGTCTGACCTCAACGCTGATCAGCGGCTCAACTTCTAATGTCCTTCGGCCCGTGGGCGTCTGATAGAAAGCAATCAACGCGTTGATGTCATCCAGCGAGTAATGCCTGTCGTAGATGGGAACTAGAAGGTCCACGAAATCCACGTCATGAAATTTGGCCAGCATGATTTCGCGCGACAGTTCCTGGCGTTTCTTGGCTCGTTCCAACACTTCCGGAGGCGACCCCGGCCATGTCATCAAGCTGTCGGTCAGCTTATCCAATTCCGGAAGCGAGCCTGTCGTGCCCCGCACTACGTTGTTGGCGATGTCCATTATGTCGAGCAAGTGATGAATTTGCGCGATTTTTGCTGGGTCCGCCGGTGTTTGAGGGCGTGCGGAAGCGGCAACTGTGCACAGAATGACGAGAAAAACTGCCAGTCGAAACCTCATGGCGGAGTCCTCTATTTTCGGAAGCGTTAATTACGAGCGGATTATACGCGGAAGCTTTCGCGAATTGCGAACGATTTGAACGCGCCGTGCCGCTTTGACGGTTCGCTTTTTCGCGCTACGAATAAAAACCATGCGCAAATATACCTGTCATCGCGAACTTCTGTTTTGCAGTCTAAGCACTCCGCACCGGCAGGAGTGTCGGTGCCACCATTCTCGTTCCACTTGCTCGCGCGCAGTGAAAATGCTAGAACGGAACCAGAAGTTACTTCGCGCGAGTTGCGTAACCTCTGCGACTCAGCGTCGTTCATACTATCGAGGAGAACTCCGATGCCAAACGTAAAACCGATTCCCGATGGATTTCACGCCATAACTCCATACCTGGTTGTCGAGGACGCCGGCAAACTTGCCGATTTTCTGATTGCCGCTTTCGGCGCGAAGGAACAGCACCGCACAGCTGCTCCGGACGGTACCGTAATGCACGCCGATCTGATGATTGCCGATTCGCACGTGATGCTGGGCGGCGCGCCGGGACAGAAGCCGGTCCCGTGCATGTTGTATTTGTATGTGACCGACACCGACGCGGTTTACGCGCGCGCTCTGGAAGCCGGCGCGGTTTCTGTCATGCCGCCCGTGAATCAATTTTACGGCGACCGCAACGCAATGGTGCGCGATCCGGGCGGAAATTCCTGGTGCATCGCGACGCACGTCGAGGATGTTTCGCCCGCCGATTTGGAAAGGCTCGGCCAGGAAGCGTTCAAAAAACGCTCGGCGCAGAAGTCTGCGTAAACAGTGGCCGAAAAAGTGGCAGACACAACGGACGCGCGGTTAATTCGCAACATTTCAGATACGGCGCGCTGGGTGGCGTCGTATCGCGCGGCGGAAACAGCGCGTCCTGACGCGGTTTTCCGCGATCCCTT
>DATBYL010000328.1:0-2282 GCA_036513735.1 Candidatus Acidiferrales bacterium | reverse complement strand
TCCGTCGATGCACGCAAAATTCATTTTCAGAAAATTGCGCTCCTCGCCGGCAACGGACTGTACGATGGCAAAGGCACGTCCGATTTTTCACGCGTCATTCAAATCGATTTTTGGCGTCCGCCGCAATCGAAAGCCCTGGCGCGCGCAGAGCTGCATTCCGAAAATAAATTTATTCGCGTATCCGGCTCACTGGAAGCGCCGCGCGTTTCTTTCCAGCTTTTCCCAGCGGGCGCCACCCTTCCCGAGCCTGCCGCCGTTCGTCACTAAATACGCGGACATTTTGGCGGTTGCATCCGGGCCACGCCAGACATAATATCCACTCGTCATTTTCAAAAGGGGCAGACAACATGCGAAATATTGAACGCACAATTTGTTCGGCGGTGTGTGCAACTTGGTTTGCGGCCGCGATGCTGATGACGTCAGCAGTATACGCGCAGACACCCACGAAATCCGCGCCGGCGCAATCGTCCGCGCAGAAAGCGCCAGCATCGAAGCCGCCGGCTGCGAAAATGGCCGATTCGCCTTCTGCGAAGCCCGCAAACGGCGAAGCCTTCACCATCGAGCAAGTCCTGAGTTTTTCGTTTCCCGAAACAACTTCCATGATCGCCGCGCCCAAAGGGGATCGCGTCGCCTGGGTTTCCAACACTCTCGGCCGCAGAAATATCTGGGGCGCTGAAGCGCCCGATTGGAACGCAAAACAAATCACGCACTACGGCGCTGATGACGGACAGGAAATTACCGATCTCGATTTCTCAAGTGATGGCGCGCTAATCGCGTACGTTCGCGGCGGCGACAAAAATCGCGAAGGCGAGCTACCTGACCCCGCAAGCGATCCTGCGGGTGTAGATCAATCTGTTTGGACGATCTCCTGGCTCGGTGCGGCGCCGCACAAAGTGGACATCGGAAATCATCCGCACATTTCTCCGCACAGCACTGCGGCCTCCGGATGGGTCGCCTATGAAAAAGAAGGAAAAGTTTGGGTCGAAGGAATTGGCAGCGCCGGAAAACCAACCGAAGTTTACATGCGCGGAGAAAACAGCGGAATCGAATGGGCGCCAGACGGCAAGAAATTTGCGTTCACCACAAATCGCGCCAGCCACAGTTTGATCGCGATTTATGACGCCAGCAAAAAAGAAATAAGTTACGTCACGCCGACTACGGATAGCGACAACACTCCGCGCTGGTCTCCTGACGGTCACTTCATCGCCTTCATGCGCTCCGCAGGCTTCGGCGGATTTGGCCGTGGAGGCGGAGGCGGCGCTGCCGCAGGTCGAGGTGCGGGTCGTGGAAATGGCGGCGGCCGCGGCGGTGCGGGCGGAGGCCCGGCAATCACCGTATATAATGTTGCAACGAACTCCGTTCAGCGCGTGTATCAAACCGGCGGCGGCACCGGCAGCCTCGCCGTACAACATGACGTGCTGAATTGGGGTGCAGACGGCCGCATCGTTTTCGTTTCCGAAATTGATGGCTGGCAACATTTGTATTCGGTTCCAATGTCGGGCGGTACCGCCGACCTGCTCACTCCCGGCGAATGTGAATACGAAACAATGTCATTCACTGCCGACCGCAAGAATATTTTATTCAATTCCAATTGCGGCGATATCGACCGCCGCCATCTCTGGCAAGTTGCCGTCAGTGGGGGTGCACCTGTCGCCGTCACCACTGGCGAAGCAATCGAATGGATGCCGGTCACAACCGCGAGCGGAAAGTGGATCGTTTATTTCAGTTCCGACGCGCAGCATCCTGCCACTCCATTTGCCCGCGCGTGGAGCGTTTCGCAGCCAGCATCAGGAAAAGCACATGCCATGATGCCGCTGCCCAAAGAATTTCCTGCGGATAAATTAGTCACGCCACAGCAAGTTATTTTCTCGGCTGCCGACGGCACGGAAATTCACGGCCAATTGTTTCTTCCCAAAGATTTGAAGCCTGGCGAAAAGCGCCCAACAATTATTTTCATGCACGGCGGACCTTCGCGCGAAATGCTTCTCGGCTGGCACTACATGTACTACTACTCAAATTCCTATGGCATGAATCAGTATTTGACGAGCCACGGCTACATCGTTCTTTCCGTAAATTATCGCGGAGGCATCGGATATGGCCGCGCATTTCGCGGCGCTCCTAATCGCGGTGGGCAGGGCGCTTCCGAATATCAGGACATTCTCGCCGGCGCAAATTTCCTGCGCAGCCGCGATGACGTGGACATCACGCGCCTCGGTCTGTGGGGCGGAAGTTACGGCGGATATTTAACGGCCATGGGTCTCGCACGAAATTCCGATCTCTTC
>DATBYL010000327.1:0-11887 GCA_036513735.1 Candidatus Acidiferrales bacterium | reverse complement strand
TGGCATATGGCACGGCGGTGATTGTAGAGCAGAACCAGCAGTAATTTGAAGTGACCGGGATAAACTGGCGAAAACTATGCGCTGCCCTTCTTGCACGAGTGATGTTCCTGCGTCGAGCCGATTTTGCCCGGAATGCGGCACGTCCATGGACATGAGCAATACGCCGACGATATTGGGCGGCGAAACGATTGTTGCGGAGACGACGCCTGCGTCGCCACGGGCGCCTTCTTCACGGCCATCACAGGGGCGGACGAGTTCTTCTGGAGTGACGAGCAGTTCGAGTTCGGGATGGTCGGGCGCGGGGAGATTCGCCGCAGGGACGATTCTAGCTTCGCGGTATCGGATTGTTGCGGCGCTGGGACGCGGCGGAATGGGAGAAGTTTTCCGCGCGGAAGATTTAACTCTGCAACAAGAAATTGCGCTGAAATTTTTGCCGCATGAGTTGACGAGCGATCCTGAGGCTCTGGAGCGATTTCATCGAGAGGTAAGAGTTGCGCGGCAGGTCTCGCATCCGAACGTTTGCCGCGTGTTCGATATTGGCGTGGCGGATGGCGCGCCGTTTATCACCATGGAATATGTGGACGGCGAAGATTTGTCGTCACTGCTGCGACGCATCGGAAGATTTCCCGAAGATAAAGGATTGGAAATTTCGCGGCAGGTTTGCGCCGGGCTTGCGGCGGCGCACGAACAAGGATTGCTGCATCGCGATTTGAAGCCTGCGAACATTATGTTGGATGGGCGCGGGCGCGTTCGTATTACGGATTTTGGATTGGCGAGTCTGGCGGGCGAAGTTCACGGCGGGGATGTGCGCGCGGGAACGCCTGCGTATATGGCGCCGGAACAGTTGGCGGGTAAAGAAGTCACATTTAAGAGCGATATTTACGCGCTGGGATTGGTGCTGTACGAAATTTTCACGGGCAAGCGCGCATTTGATGCGCCGACGCTGCAAGAATTAACGAAGCAACGCGAAACTTCTTCGCCGACGAATCCAACAATGCTGGTGAAAGATTTGGATCCGCTGGTGGAACGCGTGATCGAGCGCTGCCTGGAAAAAGATCCGGCGAAGCGGCCTGCGTCGGCACTGCAAGTTGCTGCGGCGTTGCCGGGCGGAGATCCCTTGGCGGCGGCGCTGGCGGCGGGGGAAACACCTTCACCGGAAATGGTGGCGGCGAGCGGAAGCAAAGAAGGAATTCGTCCGCTATTTGTGTGGACGTGCATTGGAATTGTGGCGCTAAGTTTAATTTTTGAATTTGCGGTGAGCGGTCGCGCGCGATTATATCGGACGGTTGCATTGCCGAAGACGCCGGAAGTGTTGGAGCAACACGCAAAGGATTTGCTGAAGGATTTTGGTTACACCGACGCGCCATTGGATACGGCGACAGGATTCGATATTGACGGACGGTATTTGAATTACATCGATCAACAGGACACAACGCCGACGCGATGGCAACACGCGGGGACGGCCGTTCAATTCTGGTACCGGCAAAGCCCGACAATTTTTTCTCCTCAGCAAATTCTGGGATCTGGAATTCAGGGACAGGTAACTTCAGGCGATCCACCGGCGGAAGATGCGGGAATGATTCTTGTGGATTTGGATCCGGATGGGCACCTGGTGTATTTGCGCGTGGAAACTGAGCGTGCATCGCCGAAGGAAGAAACGCCTTCGCCTGCACCGGACTGGAATAAATTGCTGACGGCGGCCGGATTTGATTCAACGGCGTGCAAAGTGGTTGAGCCTCGTCGGAATCCACCGGCATATGCGGACACGCGCATGGCGTGGACGGTGCCGATGCCAGAGCGTCCCGATGTAAATTTACAAATCGAGGCGGCGGCGTATCGGGGACGTCCAGTTTATTTTGTGGAAGTGGGGCCGTGGACGCCGCGTCCTGGAAGCAGCGGAACCCAAAGCACCGCGCAGCATGTGTCAACAATTTTTGCGATTTGCATCGTGAGCAGTTTGTTGGTTGCCGGAGTTGTTTTGGCGTGGCAGAACCTGAAGAAGAAACGCGCGGACATGAGCGGCGCGCTGCGGCTGGCTGGATTTGTGCTGGTGGTGATGGTGGCAACGTGGGTACTAGGCGCGAGCCACACCAGTTCGTTCTGGGAAGCGTATAGCTTCACACTGGAATTGGCATGGGCGTGCCTGGCATCTGTTTTTCTGTGGATGATGTACGTGGCGCTGGAACCAATTGTGCGCCGCCGGCTACCGACGCTTTTAATTTCATGGAATAGAATGCTGGCGGGAAATTTCCGCGATCCAATGATCGGCAGAGATTTGCTGGTGGGAGCAGCGTTCGGAGTTTTTTCGCAGGTCCTGGGAAACCTGGATATTTTTTATAACAAATGGCGCGGATTGCCTCCGCCGATACCGGAAGTGAACGCGTTCAAAATACTCACAGGCGGGCGGATTGTGTTCGCGCAACTTTTTTCCACTATTCCCACGGCAGTATTCAACGGGCTGGCGCTGATGTTGATTGTGGTGATTCTGCAAATCATTTTGCGAAATCGCTGGGTAGCGGCCGCGGGGTTTATGTTGATTTTTGTTGGGCAAAGCGCGTTGCAAGGCGGCTCGAAATTTGACGTGTACTTTATCGGAGCGATTAACGTCGCGCTGCTTACATTATTGGTGCTGCGATTTGGACTGTTGGCGCTGGCCGTTTACATCTTCATGCAACAGGTGATGTCGGTGCCGATTACGACGGACGGTTCGGCGTGGTATGCGTGGATGGGATGGCTTGGAATAGCTGCGATCGCGGCGATTGTGGCGTATGGAGCGCGAATTGGATTGGCGGGACAGCCGTTATTTGGACGCGGACTTGTTGCGGACGATTGATGATTTTTGAATGAAGTGCGGCGTGTTGAGTTAACGGGACTTCTTTGGCATGGACTTCTGATTCAAGACTTCCTGAAATAATTTCTCCGATTGCGCTTCGAGTTGCAGGAGAAGTTTGCCTGCGGCGCGGCTGGCGTTTTCGATCATGCTTGGGTCGAGCAGGATGGCGCAACGATCGACGAATGGACCTGCCGGAACTATGCGGGCGCGGGTGCTTGACGCGCGCGCAGCTACCACGGCGGCCAGATGGCGATAAATTTCGAGATCACTGCGAAATTCCATGGCGTCGCCGGCAGTCCAGTTGGATTCTGACGCAATGCCGGCTAAGAGATCGCGGAGAAACTTTGTGGGATCAACTTTGGATCGGGGCGAGCGTGATGTTCGGCGAGTGCGAGCGATTATTTCCGCGGCGCGGGCGATGTGAGCGGTCATGGCAAGAAGCATTTCGCGTTCGAGCATCGTTTCGAGTTCGCGGCGACGCTCGGGATGCGCGGTGGCTTCGGGACGGTCAAATTGTTTTGCATAGCTTTCGAGAAATGCGGAGGCGACGCGGCCGGTCTTCAGCGCGTCACGCAATTGCTTCGCGAGTTCACGCGGGGGAGTGTAGGGCGTCGAATTATTTTTCTGCGGCATTCGGAAATGTCCGGATACAGAGGTCTACGCGAAGTTTTGGTCCCGCGCAAGTAGTACTGAAATTATTTGCGGTGGAATTGTGCTGAAAAAGAAAAGCCGGAGACCCTTTGCGGAAGTCTCCGGCTTTTGCGGAACGTTTTCGTGCGGCGCTGTTCGATTCAGCGCAACATTGATTAGTGAACCGGCGGAATTACGCTCGGCTTCGGTTGGCTGCTGATGCGCGGCTTTTCAGTCGGCACACCAGTAACTGGGACCTTTTCCAGAGCCAGTTCGAGCACTTGCTCAACCGTGCGGGCGTAGTGAACTTTCATTCCTTCGAGCATCAGCGGCTCGAGATCCGCCTTTACGTTGGGCTCATTTTCCGCGGGCAGAATTACTTCTTTAATTCCCGCGCGGCGAGCGCCCAGGATTTTCTCTTTCACTCCGCCGATTGGCAGAACGATGCCAAGGAGCGAAATTTCTCCCGTCATCGCGACGCGTGGACGCACCGGGCGGCCCGTCAACAGGCTGACCAGAGCGGTGACCATTGCGACGCCTGCCGATGGACCATCCTTCGGAACTGCGCCGGACGGAACGTGAATGTGCAAATCCTGTTTGCGGAAAAAGTCAGGATCGATGCCGAATTGTTCCGCGTGAGCGCGCACCCAGGACAGAGCGGCGGTCATGGATTCCTGCATAACTTCGCCGAGATGTCCGGTCATGGTGAATTGCTTGCTGCCGCGCATGCTGGTGGCTTCAATGAAAACGATGTCGCCGCCAACGGGAGTCCAGACGAGACCGACGGCCACACCGGGATGCTTGACGCGCTCTTCAACTTCGCGTTCGGCGTGATATTTCGGAACGCCGAGCACTTCGTGGACGACATCAGGAGTAATCGACAATTTTTCCTGATTCCCTTCGGCCATGCGGCGCGCTTGTTTGCGAACGAGCGTTGCAATTTCGCGTTCCAGATTGCGGACGCCGGCTTCGCGCGTGTAGCTGCCGATAAGTTCGCGCAGACCTTCGTCGGTGAACTCAAATTGTTCGCCGTACTTCAGTCCGTGCTCGGAGGCCTGCTTCGGAATTAAATATTTCCGCGCAATATTAACTTTTTCTTCTTCGGTGTAGCCGGCCAGCTCGATGATTTCCATGCGATCGCGCAGCGGTTCCGGAATTGGATCCAGCCAATTCGCTGTGCAGATGAACATGACCTTCGAGAGATCGAAAGGCACGTCGAGATAATGATCGCGGAAAGTGCCGTTCTGCTCCGGATCGAGAACCTCCATCAGCGCAGCCGATGGATCGCCGCGGAAATCGCGGCCGAGCTTATCCACTTCGTCGAGCATGAAGACTGGATCATTTACTTCGCCGCGCCGCAGGCCTTGCAGAATCTGGCCGGGCAACGCGCCGATGTAAGTGCGGCGATGGCCGCGAATTTCCGCTTCGTCATGCATGCCGCCGAGAGAGATGCGTACAAATTTCCGGCCCATCGCACGAGCGATGGATTTACCGAGCGAAGTTTTTCCCACGCCTGGAGGTCCGACGAAGCAAAGGATTGGGCCCTTCATTCCCGGTTGCAGTTTTTTCACTGCGAGATAATCCAGGATGCGCTCCTTTACCTTTTCCATGTCGTAATGATCTTCGTCGAGGATGGCGCGCGCCTTGGGAATATCAATTTCCTCAGAGCCGGAGGACTTGGTCCACGGCAGAGTGGTCATCCATTCCAGGTACGTGCGCGCAACCATATATTCCGCGGAAGAAGGCGTCATGCGTTCGAGGCGCTTCAATTCGCGCTCGCACTCTTTGGCGGCTTCGGCCGGCATTCCCGATTCATTCACTTTTTTGCGCAGTTCGACGACTTCGGCTTCGCCGTCTTCGCTTTCGCCCAGTTCCTTCTGAATCGCTTTCATTTGTTCGCGAAGCAGATATTCGCGCTGGCTCTGGCTGACCTGTTCCTGAACTTGTTCCTGAATTTTATTTTTCAGTTCCAGGACTTCCAGTTCCTTGCTGAGTTCGCGAATTAAAGTTTCCAAGCGCTTGCGCACGGACGCGGTTTCAAGCAGCTCCTGCTTAATCATCGTGTTCAGCGACGGCAACATGCCTGCGATGAAATCGGCAAGCCGTCCGGGATCTTCAATATTTAATACAACGGTTTGAAGATCGTCGGAAAGTTGCGGCGAGCGCGCGACAACTTCGCGAAAGAGCGATTGCGCGTTGCGTTCCAGAGCGGTTAGCTCGGCATCGACTGGCCCGATGATGTCCGGATGCGCTTCTACTTTTGCGCGCATGAAGGGACGCAGGCTCAAAACTTCAGCCACGCGAATGCGCTGCAATCCTTCTAGAAAAATAACCATGTTTCCGTTGGGCATTTTCACGGTCTTATGAAGCTTGGCCGCGGTGCCAACGGAATGAAGATCCGAGCCGCCGGGTTCGTCCACGCGGGGATCCAGTTGCGCAACGACGGCGATCAACTTTTCGTCACCCGTTAAAGAATTTACGAGGGCGAGGGAAGTTTCGCGGCCGATGGGCAACGGAGTGACGCCGCCGGGAAAAAGGACGATGTCACGAACTGGCAGGATCGGCAACTCGCTGGGAATAATTGTGTTTTTGTCCGCCATTGGGTTCCTCAGAATGCCCTCGTAAGTGGGAGGGCGAATCTTGTAGCAATACAATTAGATGCGTCCGCAAACAAAGGGTTGCGGACGATTGGATTAATAACGCTAAGATAGTATGAGTGTGTTACGCTAATATTATTACTCCGGCTCTTTATGGATTGCAAGCTTTTTCTTTTGATGCCTTCCTGAGTGCCGATATTTCCGCAAACTATTGATATAATTACACTTACCCGATAATCGACCGGGGAATAGCCCGAAAGTCACCCAGCGCCTTTTTCGTGTTTTTTGCCGAATTCGGCCTCAACGTAGAGAATCGCGTCTTCCTTCGAGGTGAGTTTTCCTTCAAGTTGGGCATCCTCTGCGGCCTGCAGAATCTGCTTATATAAAGGACCGGGACGAAACCCGAGGGCTTGCAGATCTTCGCCGGTGATCAGTCTTTCGGGGCGGACTTGCTCCGGCGGAGTTTCTGCGATGAACTTTTCGACGAACTGATAATTGTCCAACATGCGATGGCAGGCGAGGCAGTCAAGACGATGCAGTTCGAGTTTTTCATCAAACTTGGGCGAGCGCACGAAACGCTTTAGCGTGGATGCTTTCATTTGCTGAACATCTTTGAAGCGCATGTGGGTATCAACGAGTTCGACGATCTGCTCGGTGTCTTCATTTGAAAAACGGAAACGCTTGCAGATTACTTCCGCCATGCGCGCGCCGATTTCGGCGTGCTCGTTGAAGCGAATGCGGTCGCCGGTTTTACTGGCGGGCTGAAATGTGGGCGGCTTGCCGACATCGTGTAGGAGCGCGCCCCAGGCAAGAGTTGGCGACGATCCGGCCGGGAGATTTTCGAGGAGCATGAGCGTGTGAATCCAGACGTCGCCTTCGGGATGATATTCGGGGGGCTGCTGAACGCCTTTCATGCGGGCGACTTCGGGCAAGACCACGGAGAGAAGCCAAGTTTCGTCGAGGATTTCAAATCCACGGCGCGCGGAGCCTTCGGTGAGGATTTTTGTAAGTTCGTCACGCAGGCGCTCGGCTGAGACTTGAATGACTTCCGGAGCCAGTTTTCTTATTGCGGCAAAGGTTTGCGCTTCAATTTCATATCCGAATCGGGCGGCGAATCTGACGGCGCGGACGAGACGCAATTTATCTTCGGTGAAACGGAGGCGCGGTTCACCGATGGTTCGGATAATTCCCGCGCGCAGATCATCGCGGCCGCCGACGTAGTCGAGAACTTTTTCGTCGACTGGATCCATGAGCAGTCCATTGATGGTGAAATCGCGGCGCAATACGTCTTCTTGCGGAGTTTTTGAATAGACGACTTGATCCGGGTGGCGGCCATCGGAATAGCCGACATCCGAGCGGAAGGTGGCAACTTCAACGTGGAGATCGCCGCGCGGAACAACTACGACGCCGAATTTCGCGCCAACGGTGAGGCTGCCCGGAAAAAGTTCTTCGACGCGAGTCGGTACTGCGTCAGTGGAAACGTCGTAATCAGCGGGAACGCGGCCGAGCAGTTCATCGCGCACGCATCCGCCGACCAAAAACGCCTGATGGCCATTGGCGCGAAGCGTTTCGCAAATTTGAACCGCGAGCTGGCGCGGAGTGAGCGCGGATTCCATTGGCCGATTATCCGCCTGTGCGGGCGCGCGCGCCAAGCGGCAAGGTGCGAAGTGTTCCGAGGCGAGAGTTAGTCTTCCGATTCGGGTTTGCGGTCGAGCGAGCCGCCATACTGAATTTTCGAGAAGCCGAAACGGTCGCGGAGTTTATCGGTGGCGCGGGCGAGGCGTTCGAGTTTTTCGTTGCGCGGGCCTTCGAGCAAATCGAGTTGCTGTTCACCGTGAGTGAAATGCGAAAGCGCGGCGCCCAGAAGACGAACCTTGCGGGAGCGCTGCCAGCGCGCGTCAAACAATTCGCGGAGAGCGGTGAGTATAACGGCGTCAAGATCCGTGGATTCGGAGAAAGTTTTCGCGTGCGTTGTGGTTTGGAAACTGGAATAGCGGATAGTGAGGGTCACTGTGCGCGTGCAGAGGCCGGAATCGCGCAAACGCTTCGTGGCGCGTTGGCCGAGATGGCTGAGCGTGGTGTGAAGAGCGACGGCGTCATCCGTATCCACGCCGAAAGTGTGATTGTGCGAAATGGATTTTGGCTCGGCATCGAGAAAAAACTCGAACGCGTCTTCGCCGCGCGATTTGCGATAGAGCGCGTCGCCCCATTGGCCGAAAGTTTCCTGAAGTTTTTCTAGAGGAATAGCAGCGAGTTGGCCAACGGTGGAAATTCCGAGCGCGTTTAGGGATTGCTCCGTAACTTTGCCGATGCCGGGAATGCGGCGCACGCTGAGCGGCGCAAGAAAAACTGCTTCTGCTCCGGCGGGAACGCAAAGCAGGCCGCGGGGCTTGGCTTGATCGCTGGCAACTTTTGCGACCAGGCGCGTGGAGGCGAGTCCGCCGGAACACGGAAGTCCGGTGGTGCGTGTGATTTCAGAAAGCAATTTGTGCGCGGCGGCGAGCGAGGGACCGTGAAGTTTTTCGGTGCCGCTGAGATCGAGATAGGCTTCGTCGATCGAGGCCATTTCCACGGTGGGAGAATATTTCGCGAGAATTATGGCGACGCGGTCGGACCATTCTTCGTAAAGCGTGTGGCGCACGTCAAGAAAAACTGCGTGAGGGCAAAGTTTCGCGGCGGTGCGAAGAGGCATCGCCGAGTGAACTCCAAATTTGCGAGATTCGTAGCTGCACGCGCTGACCACTCCGCGGGCGTCGGGACGGCCGCCGACAATCACGGCTTTACCGCGAAGGTCGGGGCGCTCAAGCAGTTCGACGGAAACAAAAAAAGCGTCCATATCGAGATGAAGAATGGGAGTGGCAGTGCGCGGTTCGGAGGAATCGGCGAATGTGCCGGAGTGTTTTGCGCGGAATTGAGCTAGCTTTGGCAAGTGGCTGCGAAAATTCCAGAATTGCTTCGGGTCACGGAAATTCTAGCACTTTGTGGGAGCGCTCAGAAAAACTAGATGCGGATGGCGGAAATTACTCGGACGATTCCGGCGAGATCTTGGGTGGCGCTGACGCGCGTCCATCCGCTGCGGGCTTCGAGGAGATCGCTGACAGGTTCAAATAATCCGACGCCGAGTTCGAGGACGAGGAGGCCGCCTTCGGCGAGATGCGTTTTTGCTTGGGCGATTAAGCGCGGATATATTTCCATGCCGTCTTCTCCACCGAAGAGGGCGAGTTCTGGTTCATGTTCGCGGACGTCGATTGGTAAGGATGCCGCGTCTTTGCGGGCGACGTACGGCGGATTGCTGACGACAATGTTCAGCGGTGGTTGTGGCGGAATACCTTCGAGCAGATTGCATTCGGCGAATGCGATGCGATTTTTGAAATTGTGGCGCGTGGCGTTGCGTTCGGCGATTTTTAGCGCGGCGGAAGAAATGTCTGTGGCGAAAATATTTGCGTTTGGAAATTCCTTCGCGAGGGCAACTGCGATGCAGCCGGAACCGGTGCCGACGTCTGCGATTCGGAGTGGATTGTTGCGGCGGGATTGGCCGATGCGAGCCAGAGCAACTTCGATTAAGTGTTCGGATTCTGGGCGCGGGATTAGAACGTCGGGCGTGACTTCAAAATCCAAGCCCCAGAATTCCTGATGGCCGGTTAGATATTGAGTGGGCGTGCCTGCGGCGCGTTTATTTACTAAAGAGTTGAATTTTTCGAGTTGGGCGGATCCGATTTCAGCTTCTGGATGCGCGTAGAGGAATGTGCGGTCGCAAGTGAGCGCGTGCATCAATATTAATTCGGCGGCGAGTGGTGCGGAGGGAACGCTCGCGCGTTCAAGTTTTTGCACACCTTCGCGCAGAGTTGCGCCGACGGATGCGGAAGAGAATTGTGGCGCAGGTTGAGACATCGCGAGTCCTCGTGAAGATTGTTCAGGGTTAAGCGCTGCCGAGTTCCTGCTTCAGACGTTCGGCTTGATAATGAGTGACGAGAGCGTCCACGAGCGTGCCGATTTTCCCGTCCATGGCGTCGCCTAATTGATGGAGCGTGACGCCGACGCGATGATCGGTAATGCGATTTTGCGGGAAATTGTAGGTGCGAATTTTTTCGGAGCGATCGCCGGAGCCGATCTGTCCGCGACGTTCGGAGGCGATTTGTTCGTGCTGCTTGTTGCTTTCCAATTCGTAAAGGCGAGCGCGGAGAACGCGCATCGCTTTCGCGCGATTTTTAATTTGCGATTTTTCGTCCTGCTGCGAAACGACAGTGCCCGTCGGCAAGTGAGTGATGCGAACGGCGGAATACGTCGTGTTTACGGATTGACCGCCGGGGCCTGACGAGCAGAATGTGTCAATGCGCAAATCCTTTGCTTCAATTTTGATGTCAATTTCGTCGGCTTCCGGCAAAACTGCAACCGTGGCGGCGGAAGTGTGGATGCGGCCCTGCTGCTCGGTAGCGGGAACGCGCTGCACGCGATGGACTCCGCTTTCATATTTCAACTTTGAATAAACTTTTTGGCCGGAAATTGCGGCGGTGATGTCCTTCACTCCGCCGAGAGACGTGGGCGAACTTTCCAAAACTTCCACTTTCCAACCCTGCATTTCCGCGTAACGCGAATACATGCGGAAAAGTTCGCCAGCGAAAAGTCCGGCTTCGTCGCCGCCAGTCCCGGCGCGAATTTCAAGGATGACGTTCTTTTCGTCAAGCGGATCGCGCGGCAGTAGCAAAACTTTTAGTTCTTCTTCGACTTCCACGAGTTGCGCGTTCAATTGTTTTTCTTCGTCGTGAGCCATCTGGCGCATTTCCAAATCGTCAGCGTCATTGGCCATCTGTTTTGCTTCGAGCAGCCCCTGCTCGATTTTTTTCCACTTGCGATATTTCGCGACGATTTCAGCTAGATCGGAATGATTTTTGGCGAGTTTCTGGATGCGCGCGGAATCGGCGAGAACTTCCGGCGAAGAAAGCTGCTCGGACATTTCGTCGTATCGCGCTTCGACTTGCTTTAGTTTTTCGTAAAGCGTGGACATGGAATGCTCACTTCCCTCTTCGCAAATAGCAAAAATCCGACTGGAATATTGATTTGGGAAAAATTCGACCAGGGTGCAGAGCGCGCCGCGATGGCGGAGCGCCGAAGAGGAACGAGCTAATAGAAGGGTGCAAACATTTTTGCTATTTCCATATTCAGAATAACTAGCGCTTCCGGCGAAGTCAAACGGATGTCTGTCGCCAGGTTCTTCGCTTCGATCCGGGGAGCCAATCGATTATTCATTCCGAAGCGAAACAAGCGGATCCAAATTTGCGGCGCGATGCACAGGCAAGTAAACAGCGATCAACGAAGTGACCAGCAATATCAGGGCTGCCAGCGCGAGTGGCGCTAGGTCGAGAGCGTGAAGGCCAAAGAGCATCGCAGAGACCGTCTTCGATTCGGCGTATATGACGGGAGCGCTCAGAGCGAGTCCCGCGATTACGAGTGACGACGACTCGCGAACAAACATCCACACAACCGTTTGACGATTGGCACCGAGAGCCATGCGTATTCCGATCTCGCGCGTTCTTCTGGTTACAGAATACGTCATCAACCCATAAAGACCGACTGCGGTTAAGAGCAATGCCAGCGCGCCGAATCCACCGGCCAGGGAGGCCATCAAACGTTCCTGCGTTAGCGCTCGACCGATTGCTTGGTCCATCGTTTCCGTACGAATCGCATATTCCCTGCCAAGGCCTTCCGTTGCGGCCTGAAGTTGCTGAATCAAAGCGCCAGTCGGCGCGCCCGCAAATCGCACCAAGATGTACGGGTTACGTACTGCTCCGCTCGATTGAAACGAACTGATAAACAACTGCATTGGATT